>NZ_JBSFGK010000003.1:0-197790 GCF_053596495.1 Kitasatospora sp. NPDC001683 | reverse complement strand
GTCCCCGGTGCTGCAGTAACGGCACGGGGCCCGGGACGCGATCGCGTCCCGGGCCCCGTGCCGTTACGGGCGTGGTAGCAGCCGTAGTAGGGGAGGAGGAAGGGCCCGGTCAGCCCGACTTGTTCCACGGCTGGCTGGCCATCAGCGCCTTCACGTTGGAGACGTACTTCGGGTTGGGGATGTCCAGGCTGCCGACGATCTCGCCCGTGGTCGGATCGGTGACGGTGGTGTAGTGCACGTTGCCGGCGCCCGCGTTGTACGCCGAGATGACCAGGTCGAGCAGCGGCGTCTTGCCGGTGGCCGGGTCGGGGGAGAGGTCGTACTTGCCGCCGAAGGAGGAGTCGCCGTAGTAGGCGACCAGCCAGTCGAGCAGCTGGGTGCCGAGCTGGACGTTCCCGTTGAGCGTCTTGGGGTCGGAGCTGGTGCCGTACTTGCCGTTCATCCAGCCGACGGTGTTCTGCATGATCTGCATGGTGCCGATCCCGCCGTCGCAGGCGAGGATGCCGGACTGCCAGCCGCTCTCCTGCCAGGCGATCGCCTTGACCAGGTTGGCCGGCAGCGGCGGGAGCTTGTCGGTGCCGCCCGAGCTGAGGGTGAGCACCCGGGACTGGCCGGCCGCCGTGGTGAGGGCCGCGCCGACGGTCGCCTTGGGCTCGTCGGGCTGCGGCTTGCTGGGCTGGCAGCCGCTCTGCAGCGGGGGCACGTGCGGGACGGGCGGCGCGGGCGGCGGCGGGAGGGCGACGGCGCCGGGCTTGGCGCTGGGTACCGGCGCGGGGATGGCGGGCTTCTCGACCGGCGGCTGGGTGGCGGGTGCGCCGGCCGCGTTGCCGCCGCCGTTCTTGGTGTTGCCGGCCTGGGCGCCGGGCGTGGCCTTCGCCGACTTGCTCGGGCCGGCGCTCGGGCTGTGCGAGGCACCGGCGGACGCCGAGTCGGTGGGCGTCGGGGCGGCGCTCGCGGACGGGCTGGCGCTGGGCGTGTCGCCGGCCGTGGCGGTGGCCGCCGTGAGCGTGGTGCTCGACGCCGCGTTCGGGTGCTTGTCGCTGCTCTCGGTGCCGCAGCCCGCCAGGACGGCGGTCGAGACGGCGACGGCGGACACCAGTACGGTCGTCCGCCGGGTGGTGCTCAACTTCATCGGTGGTTCCCCCCACTTGTCGCCGGTGAACCGGTGATCCCGGCGAGTGGCGGTCATCCTACGATGTGGTCCTCGCGCCTTGTACGAACGGGTGGTCGATCGCTCGCCGGAGGACGGCCGGCGCGGTCACCAGGGAGGGGCCGTACCAGGTCAGGTGCCGTCCGCTGACCAGCGCGACCGGGATGCCGGGGAACGCCTCCGGCCCGTCCTCGGCGGTGAAGCGGTACGGCTCGTCCGGCAGCACCACCAATTCCGGCCGGCTCGCCAGCAGTTCGGGCAGCGGCACGGCCGGGTAGCGCTCGGGGTGTTCGGCGTGGACGAGCCGCAGGCCGAGACGATGCAGCAGGTCCCCGGCGAAGGTGTCGCGGCCGAGCACCATCCACGGGCGACGCCAGATCGGCACGATCGCCCGCGGGCCGTCGGCCGCCGGCCGAACGTCCTGCCGGGCCGCGGTCGGTGGGGCGTCCTGTCGGGCCGACGTCGGTGGGACGTCTGGTCGGGCACCCGCCGGTCGGACGTCGCGCCAGGCGGTTTCCGCCTGGTCCAACCAGTAGGGGCGCGGCAGCCGGCAGGCGACGGTGAGCAGCCGCTCCAGCGAGCGGAAGGCGTCGTCCAGGGTGCGGATGTCGGTGGCCCAGACCGGCACCCCGGCCGCCCGCAGCGCGTCCAGGTCGGGGCGGCGGTTCTCCTCGTCGTTGGCGATCACCAGGTCGGGGGCGAGGGCGAGGACGCCCGGCAGGTCCGGGTTCTTGGTGCCGCCGATCCGGGTCACGGCCAGGTCGGCGGGGTGGCTGCACCAGTTGGTGGCGCCGACCAGCAGGCCGGGCGCGGTGGCGGCGACGGCCTCGGTCAGCGAGGGCACCAGCGAGACCACCCGGCGCGGCGGGTGCGGACCGAGCGGTACGGGCAGGTCGAGGTCGTCGCGCGCTTCGGTGGGGTCGGCCATCCGGCCACCCTACGTGCGCTGCGCCGCGCGCGGGTGCGTGTGGGCGCTCGAGAAGGAGCCGAAGTCGCCGGGATTTTCCGGGAATTCCCGGGAACCCGCCGGGGCCCGGTCCGACTACCTGGTCCGGGTCCGCAGCGCGGGCCCCAGCACGATCACCGACCAGGAGAGTTCTCATGCGCCCTCGCGTCGTCTGCGGCATCGCGGCCGCCGTCGCTCTGCTCGCCACGGCCTGCGGAAGCGGTAGCGGGGGCAGTGTCTCCGTCACCGCCCAGGCCGCTCCGGCCGGGGGCTACCCCGTGACGGTCGCCGACTGCGCGGGCAAGGAGACGACCATCGCCAAGGCCCCGACCAGGATCGTCACCAGCAACGCGGCGAGCCTGGAGATGCTGCTCCAACTCGGCGCGGGCGACCGGGTGATCGGCACGGGCTTCCCGCCCGGCAAGGGCACCCTGCCGGCGGCACTGGCCGAACAGGGCGCCAAGGTGCCGGTGCTCGGTGACAAGACCGTCCCCAAGGAGAAGCTGCTCGGCTCCGGCGCCGACCTCTACGTCGACACGCAACTCCTCGGCGCTGGGCGCGTACCGCTCGTGCACCCGGGCGCGCTTGTCGTCGTACGGCAGGTCACCGAGCACCGCCCGCAGGTCGAAGGTGTCGAGGTGATGCAGCCCCTCGCGCTCGATCATCGCGGTCAACTCGTCGGAGTACTCGTCGATGTGGTCGTCGGGGACGTTGATCAGGTCGCCGAAGATGTGACCGTTCGAGCAGATCAGGATCCGTGCCCCGGGCGGGTGGATCCGGCCTATCCGGACGCACAGCTCGTCGAGGAAGGTCAGGGACAGCCGCTCGCCCTCGTCGGGCAGGTGGCCGAGTACCTTCGCCGGGTTCGGTGACTTGCACGGGAAGCCCGGCAGGGTGAAGACGATCGGCTCGCCGACGTCGATGAAGTCCGCCAACTGTGCGAGCTGGTACGGGAAGTGCTCCGGGCGGGCGTCGAACTCCGCTGGCGGTGAGTGCGAGCACCGAGGCGTTCACCCCGGCGGTCCCGGCGGCCCGCAGCACCTCGGCGACCGGCCGACCGCCCGGGCGGCGCAGCCACAGCAGCACCAGCGGCGTGGCGGGCAGTGCGAGCAGCAGCCACTGCGGGGCCTTCGGCGCCAGGGTGAGCCCGAGCGGGAGGGCGGCCACCGCGGCGCCGATCAGGGCGCCGTCGCCGAGCGAACCCCGGTCGGGCAGGCGCAACGCGCCGCGCCGTGGGGCGTGGCGGCGCACGATCAGGACGGCGGCCAGGCAGACCGGCAGTTTGACCAGGAAGATCGCCCGTCAGCCGAGATGGTCCAGCAGCAGGCCGCCGACCACCGGACCGGTGACGGCCCCGAGCGGCCCCAGCGTCGCGGGCACGCTCATCGCCCGCCCGCGCAGCTCGGGCCGGACGGAGGTCGCGGCCAGCACCGGCATCAGGACGAACAGCACGGCCCCGAAGGAGCCTTGCAGCAGACGGGACGCGATCAGCCAACTCGCCCACGGGGCGAGGGCGGCCAGCACGCTGCAGGTCGCGAAGCAGCTCACCGCGAGCAGCAGCGCGGACCGGGTGCCGACGTGGTCGAGCCACCGCCCGGCGGGCAACAGTAGGGCCACCGGCGGGAGTTGGTAGCGGAGAACGGCCCACTGCGCGGCCCCGGCGGAAACGTGCAGCCCGGAGGTATGTCGGTGAGCGCCAGGTTGACCACGTTCATGTCGAGCATCGCGACGAACGAGAGCAGCCCGGCGGCCATGACCAGCCGCCACGGGTCGACGAGTTGTTTCTGATTATCAGTCAGATTAGTGGTAATGATGGCATGTTGCGCTCGCATGAAGGTCCTCCGTTCCGCCGTTGCCGTGCCGGACGCCGCCTCGGCGGCGGTGTCCGGCACAGCAGTCGGGGGGCACGGGGGCTCTGGTTCCGAACAGGTGGGGGAATTTTTCCGGCGAACAACTTTCAGCGAACGGATGACAGATGACAGATTTCGAAATCTGTTATCCGTTCGCTGTCATCTGTCATCTGTCATCTGTCCGTCGTTCGTCCGCTCCCGGGTCGCCCGTCCGGGGCCGCCGCTCAGCAGGCCGCCGCGAGCTCCCCGGCCTCGGCCGCCCGCAGTCGCGCTATCAGCTCCTCGCGCGCCCGGGCGACCCGGGAGCGGACGGTGCCGACCGGGCATCCGGCGACCGCGGCCGCCTCGGCATAACTCAGGCCGACCACCTGGGTCAGTACGAAGGCCTCCCGCCGCTGCGCGGGCACCCGTTCGAGCAGGTCCCCGAGGGCGATCCCGTCCTCGAATCCGGTCGCCGGGGTGCCGCCCTGCCGTTCCGCCGCCTCCTGCCAGTCCGGCAGCGCCGCGCAGCGCGGCCGGGCGGCGGCCATCCGGTAGCGGTCGATCACCGTACGTCGGGCGATCGACAGCAGCCAGGTCCGGGCCGAGGAGCGTCCGGCGAAGGCGGGGAGGCCGCGCAGCGCCCGTAGGAAGGTCTCCTGGGCGAGGTCGTCGGCGGACTGCACATCGGTCAGGTGGGCGACGAAGCGCCAGACGTCCCGCTGGGTCGCCCGGATGAAGGCCTCGACGTCGGCGGCCCGGCCCGAGCGGGCGCTCAGCGCGAGCGCGGTGAGCTGGTCGTCATCCACGGCGGCCTCCGATCCCCCCGGCCGCGACCATGCTGGCCGCGACTGCGCCGGCCGCGACTGCGCCGGCCGCGACCGGATCGACCGCGACCCGTCCGGTCCCGGCCTGGTGGCCGTGCGGGACGATGGTCTTATGAGATGCGCGCAGTTTCGTACCGCTCTGTCCGCCCGGCTCGACGGCGAACCGAGCGGCCTGACCGGCACCCGGCTGGACAAGCACCTGGCACGCTGCACCGGCTGCCGGGACTGGCTGGAGCGGGCCGAGCGACTGCGCACCCAGGTGTCGGCAGCCGCCGCCGACGGACCGTCGGCGGAGTGGTCGGCCGGGCTGTCGGCCCGGCTGGCCCTGGGTGGTCCGGTCAGTCGCGCGCCGGAGGGGCCGCAGGCTGCGGAACGGTAGGACGGTGACGTCGGTGCGAACCGGTGTGCCGTCGAAGTGAGACATGGGAAGGTCCCGAGGGGAAGGCTGGGGGCGGCGCCGCGCACGGCGGCACCGCAGGCGTCCATGGGCTGGCCGCGCGCCACACCGCACCTCCCGCAGGGGGTGGCGGCGGACGCGGACGCGGGGCCCGAGCCCTGACGGCACGGCGGCGCACGCTGCGACGGCACTGGACGTGGCGGCGCAGGGCGCGGCGGCGCGGCAGGGCGACCTGCCCGACGCGGAGGTCCCGGTGGCGGCCGGGGTTCGGCCGGAGGGGGAGGAGCGCGGCGGGCGCGTCAGCAGGCGAGGGCGAACGCCGGCGGCCCGCGTCGGACGACGGCATGGGTGAGCAGCACCGCCCCGGCCAGCCGGGCCGGTCGGTCGGCGGGCCGGGGCGCGGCCGGCTGCCGGTACCCGAGGGGGCGCGCGAACAGCGTCAGCAGCGGGAGCAGCAGCACTCCCGCGACCACCGACCCGAGCGCGGTGAGCAGCTCGAACACCCGGACCAGCGCGGCGTCACCGCGCCAGAGCAGCAGCGCACAGGCGAGCGCCGCCAGGACGTGGGCGAGCGCCATTCCCGGCGACATGCCGTGCGACATTCCACCGGACATCCCACCGGACATCTGGTGCGTCATCCCCGAGGACGTGCCCGGCATCCCGGGCATCCCCGGCATCGCCTTCGCCCCCGGCAGTCCCATGTCCAGGGCGGCCCCGTTGACCAACCCCGCCGCCCCGTGGTGCATCCCCGCCATCGGCCGCAGGCTGCCGACGGCCGGCGGGACGTCCGGGTCGATGCCCGCCATCCGTGCCAGCTCGGCGGGTGAGAGCCCGCTGCCGGCCCGGTGCGGGTTGCAGAGCAGCAGGGAGGTCCAGTCCGTGGTGGCGAGCCGGCCGAGACCGGCGCCTCCACGGCCGACCGTGCCGGCTTGTTCGAACAGCAGGTGCAGCGCGCTCTGCGCCGCGACCATCCAGACACTGATCACGCCGAGTCCGCGCCGCTTCCCGGCCAGCAGCCAGGTCAGCCCGAGGACCGCCCCGAAGGCGCCGAGCAGTACCGGAGGCGAGACCCCGGCCCCGGCCATGGCGACGTGCGCCGTGGCGGCCATCGCCACGCACAGCGCGGCGAAGACCGCGGCGCGCAGCAGGCGGATCCGGTCGGTCATCACGATGGCACTCATCGTCGCACCAGTCGTGCCGCGGCCGTACCGCACCCTCCGGTCATGGCCGGTTCCGGCTCGTGAGAACATGCCCCGGCCCGTCGGATCGACCGATCAAGGCTTGGCACCCGCTCCTTTCGCTCACTGAATGTGCATCTCCTGCCATGGAACGTAGGTGCTGGGCGAACCCGCTCAGAAGCTCGGAAGCAGGAGGCGTGGCCATGGACGCCCCGGCGGAGACCTCTGCCCCCGGCGACGGCATCCCGGACCTCACCGAACCCGCGGTTCTGGCACCCGCCCCCGCCCGCGCCGCCGCCTTCGCCGAGCTGCGCCGCCACCCCGCCCCGGTCCACTTCGGCGACCGCGCCATCGGCCACGGTTTGCGCGCCCAGATGACGCTGTTCCGCGAGCTGTTCACCCGGCTGCCCGAGGCGCGGTCGGCCGGCGAGCCGGTGCTCGTCCCGTCCAGCTTCGACCCACCGGGTCCACTCCTCGCGGCGTTTCAACTTCTGAATTTTCAGAATATTGTGAATCTTCTACTTCGCGCCCTGGGCGAGGACCCGCAACGGTCCCGGGGGATCGATCAGGCGGGTTCCCAGACCGCGTGATCGTGCGCGAAGAGCACCCGGCGCGGCGCGAACTCCGCGGCCCGGTCCAACCAGGCCCGGTAGCTGGGCAGCGGCTCGGCCACCCCCTCGCGCGCGGCCTGCCGGGCGAGCACCGCCTGCCCGTACTCGGTGGCGAAGTCGTACGCCTGCCCGGCCAGCAGCACGGTGCAGTCGCCCAGCCGTTCGACCAGCAGGGACTGGTGGCCCTCGGTGTGTCCGGGGGTGGGCAGCACCCGGACGCCGGGCCAGATCTCGGTCTCGCCGTCGAGCTCGCGGTGGACGGCGCCGGGGAAGTCGACCAGCCCGTCGATGGTGTAGTCGCCGCGCCGGGCGGTGGCCAGCTCACCGGACTGGACGAGGACCGGCGTCCCGGCGAACAGGGGATTGCCGCCGCAGTGGTCGAAGTGCAGGTGGCAGTTGACCACCAGGTCGATGTCGGAGACCGAGACGCCCGCCGCGGCGAGCGCCTCCGGCAGCGGGCGGCGGACCGGGCGGTAGTGCGCCTCGGTCTCCGGCGAGCCCGCGCCGATCCCGGTGTCGAACAGCAGCAACCCCTCCGGTCCCCGGACCAGGTACGCGAATACCGGTTCCACCCGCGGCTCGGGCCCGCCCACCTCGGAGGCCGGCCGGACGATGTAGCCCAGGTCGAGACGGCGGATCGTTGGCATGCGTCCCCCTTGTCACTCAGCCCCCGTGCGCCGGCCGCGTGGCCGCTGCTCCGCACCCTAACCCGCCGGTCGGAAGGCTCCGGCGGGAGTCCGCCTGTTCCCTCGTCAGTCGGGCTCCGACCTGCGGGAATCCCGGCCGACCGGGATGCGGGGAGTTCGGTCGGGAAGTGCCCCGGGGGTCGGTCGGGGACGGCCGGTGCGCAGCCGGTGGTGGGCGTCACGGCGAGCGGAACGGATGCGGAGCACAATGCCCGGCATGACCGATCGTCCGACACCGTCCGATCCCAGGCCCGAGTCCGACCCCGAGTCCGAGTCCGACCCCGAGCCCAGGCCCGACCCCGAGACCAGGCCCGAGCCCGAGACCAGGTCCGTCGACCGTCCCACCGCCGACGTCTGGGCCGCCCTCGGCGGACCGGCCGAGCTGCTGGACCGGGTGAGCTTCCAGGGCCCGCAGGGCGGTCTGCCCTCCGGCCTGCCGGTGCGCCGGCTCGCCCGGGCCACCGTGGCCGCCTGCTCGCTGGCCGCCGCCGAACTCGCCGCGCACCGCGGCGGCGGGCCGGTCCCCGCCGTTCGGGTGGACGAGGGCGCGGTCGCCACCTCCTTCGTCAGCGAGCGGCACCTGGAGATCGACGGCCGCAAGCCCGTCAGCTTCGCGCCGCTCTCCGGTTTCTGGCGCACGGCCGACGGCTGGATCCGCACTCACGCCAACTACCCCCACCACCGCGACCGGCTGCTGGCCGCCCTCGGCCTCGTCTCCGACGCCGGGCCCGAGCAGCTCGCCGAGGCGCTCGGCAAGCTGTCGGCCGAGGAGGTACAGGAGCGCGCGTACGAGGCGGGAGCGCTCGCCGTGGCGGTCGCGCCGGTGAGTACGGCCGTGCACCCCCTGGTGGAGTGCCGGGAGGTCGGCTTCGCGCCGGTCCGTCCGCTCGAGGCGGTCCCGGTGGACCGGCCGGCCGCCGGGATCCGGGTCCTGGACGTCAGCCGGGTGATCTCCGGACCGGTCGCCACCCGTACCCTCGCCCTGCTCGGCGCCGATGTGCTGCGGATCGACTCGCCCCGGCTGCCCGAGGCCGACGACGCCCACGCCGACACCGGCTTCGGCAAGCGCTCCACCAGCCTGGACCTCGCCGATCCGGCCGACCGCGCCACCTTCGAGGGCCTGCTCGACACCGCCGACGTGGTCGTCTCCGGCTACCGGCCCGGTGCCCTCGACGCCCACGGCCTCGCGCCCGAGGCGCTGTTCGAGCGACGCCCCGACCTGATCCTCGCCCAGCTCTGTGCCTGGGGCTGGACCGGACCGTGGGCCGGGCGCCGCGGCTTCGACAGCCTGGTCCAGGCCGGCGTCGGCATCGCCGCCCACGAGGCGTCCCCCGACGGCCGGCCCGGTGTGCTGCCCGCCCAGGCGCTCGACCACGGCACCGGCTACCTGCTCGCCGCCGCCGTCCTGCGCGCCCTCACCGAGCAGCGCACCCACCGCCCCGGCGGCCGCCACCTGCGCTTCTCTCTCGCCGGCACGGCCTCCTGGCTGCTGCACGGCATCCAGCCCGAGCCCACCGACGCGCCGAACCCGGACACCGAGCCGTACGACGCGGCGCGCTGGCTCACCGGTGCCGACTCCGCGTACGGGCGGCTGCGCTACGCCCTGCCGCCGCTCGGCTACGACGGCGCGCCCGCCGACTGGGCCCGCCCGCCCGTGCGTTGGGGGACGGACGCACCGATATGGCTCTGAGCGACGAGGGGTGCGGCGGGCGGTGTCAGTGGGATCTGACAGCATTCTGGGCATGACCGCCGCACACGCCACCGACTACACCTGGTTCGAACAGCGCTACCCCGTCCTGGGCGAGGCCTACTGCCTCACCCAGGTCCAGGGGATCGGCGCCGACGAACTGCTGCGCCGCTTCGACGCCCTGACCGGACGGGAGGTGACCGGGCTGGACGCCGTGCTCGCCGCGTGGGAGACCTTCGACGACGGGGAGGACGAGGAGGCCGAGGCGCTGTTCGACCTGGACGAGGACCGGCTGCTCGTCGCCGTCACCGAGTTCGACGGCTGGGCCTTCGCGGTCGAGCCGTACGGCTACCTCGGCAGCCTGCGCGAGGTCATACTCCGGCTCTCCGAGGGCACCCGGTTGGTCTCGCACTTCCGGAACGTCAACGCGGTGGACCACTTCAACTGGTGGGAGCACGGAGTCTGCCGGCTGGAGTTCGAGCCGCTCTTCGCCGACCAGCGGTTCGGCTCGGACGCCGAGGCCCCCGGCACCGCCGACTTGCTGACGGCCTGCGGCTTCCCGCTGAACGGGGAGCGGTACGAGCTGCACACCGAGGCGGCGTTCGCGCTCGCCGAGCGGCTGACCGACGTCCGGTTCGGCCCGGAACGGCTGGAGGCCGCCACCTTCCGGCTCGGCTACGCGCCCCGGCCGTAACCGGGAGGGGGCGATGTAGCACGACGGCCCTGGTCGGTGGCGGCCCCCGACGGCGACGGCACCGGCGGTGGCGCTGGTGCTGTTGCTGGTGAGTCAGACTCCGGACGGGATCCGCTTGGCCTGGCTGCGGACCTGGACGGCGGTCGCGATCTCGACCAAGCCCAGGATCACCAGCCAGCACCCGGCCAGCACGGTCAGCGCGGCGATCGAGCCGACCGGCCAGACGATCAGCAGCACGCCGGCCAGGGTGTTGGCCACGCCCGCGAAGGCCTGCCAGCCGCGTGCGGGCATCAGCGGGTCGGAGATCGCGGCGGCCAGCTGGGTGATGCCGCGGAACAACCAGCCGATCCCGATCCAGAGGGCGAGCAGCAGCAGCGACTGCACCGCGCTGCGGAAGCAGAGCAGGCCGAGCAGCACGCTGATCGCGCCGCTGATGAACGCCAGCACCCGCAGCGCGGTGGTGGTGTGGGTACCGAATGCGGCGACCAGCTGAACGACGCCGATCACCAGCAGGTAGAGGCCGAACAGCACGCCCACCACCAGCAGGGTCTGGCGCGGCCAGGCGAAGACGACGATCCCGAGGGCGAGCGAGGCGACGCCGGCAGCGAGCAGGACCTGCCAGGCGGCCTTGGCGAGCAGGCCGAGCGGCCCCTGGACCGGGGAACCTTCGGGGGTGATGATCGGAGGGGCCACGGCGGCGTACTCCTCGAGGTCGGGGGCAGGGAACGAACCCCAGCCTCTTCGTACCGCCGTCAGACCGCGCGGTGGGTAAGCCCGTTCGAATGATGCCCCTTGGCTGCCGGAACGACATCTTCCGGCCATCTGCCGTCGATATCATCCGGCGGTATGACTTCTGAAGGGTGGGGGACCCCTCCGGTCGAGCCGATCAGCCAGCACTACATCGTCTGCGGGGGCAACGCGCTGGCCCACCGGCTGGTCCTGGAGCTCGTCGAGCACTACGAAGTCCCGGTGGTCGTCCTGGTCGCCGATCGCACCCGCGACCATGTGCCGCAGATCGAACGGATCGCGGGCGTCGCGGCCGTGGTCGAGTACCCGAACCTGACCGAGGAGGCGCTGCGAGCGGTGTCCATCGACACCGCCCGCGGCCTCGCCCTGGTCGAGGGCAGCGACCAGGACAACATCCACGCCGCGCTCAGCGCCCAGGGCCACAACCCGAACATCCGGATCGTGTTCCGGATGTTCAACCAGCGCCTCGGCGAGAACATCGAACGGCTGCTCAGGAACGGCGCCGCGCTCTCCGGCTCCGCCACCGCCGCCCCGGCCTTCGCCGCCGCCGCGCTCGGCAGGCCCAACTCGGTCGAGATCGGCGGCCGCTACCTGCACATCGCCTTCGACGACGCCATCACCGCGGACCGGATCTGCGTGGTCGCCGACCAGATCGACCGGCAGGACCTCAGCAAGATCCGCCTGCTGCCGGAGCAGGAGGGCGACTCGGCCCAGTTCGTCCGGCTCGCCCGCGAGTTCGGCGACGAGGGACCGGTCCGGCCGGGCGGGGCGCGCCGCGAACCGGTGCCGGATCCGGAGCCGGAGCCGGAGCCCGCATCCCAGGCTGAACCCGCACCTGAGGCTGAACCCGCGCCCGAACCCGCGCCCGGACCCGCCCCCGAATCCGCGCCCGGACCCGAGCCGGAGGAGTCGCCGGGTGGGATCGCCGCGCTGCAGGCCCTGCGGATGGAGCCCAGGGAACCCATCAGCTGGGTGCGGCGGCTGCGCTGGCGGGTGCTCGACACCATGCGCCTCCTCACCAGCGCCAGGCTGCGGGTGGTGCTGCTCATCGCGCTCGCCGCCGTGCTGATGGCCTTCGCCGTGCTCTGGTACCTCAACCGGGACTTCGGCTGGACCGTCTACATCTCCCTGCTCGACCTGGCCGGCGCCGCCCAGCCCGACCAGCAGGCCGACATCGCCAACGGGACCGGGACGGGCGGGGCCTGGCAACGGGTCGCCCAGGTGGTGATCACCATCTGCGGGATCACCTTCGCGCCGGTCGCCACCGCCATCGCGGTCGAGGTGCTCGGCTCCGGGCGGCGCGGGCTGCCCCGCAACCCGAGCGCGGGCACCCGGGACCACGTGATCGTTGTCGGACTCGGCAACGTCGGCACCCGGGTCGCGACCCAGCTGCACGAGATGGGGGTGCCGGTGGTCTGCATGGAGCGCGATCCGCAGGCCCGCGGCATCGCCGCCGTCCGGGCGCTCGGCATCCCGGTCGTGCTGGGCGACGGGCCGTTCGAGGAACAGCTGCGCCGGGCCCGGCTCAAGCACAGCCGGGCGGTGATCGCACTCAGCGGGGACGACGCCACCAACCTGGAGGCGGCCCTGGAGGCGCGCCACGGCAATCCCGACGTCCGGGTCGTGGTCCGGCTGTTCGACGACGACTTCGCCGGCCACTTCTACAAGACGCTGGACAACGCGGCCTCCCGCTCGGTCTCCTACCTGGCCGCGCCCGCCTTCGCCGCCGCCCTGATGGGCAGCGAAGTGCGCGGGACGCTGTCCGTGTTCCGGCACGTGCTGCTGATCGCCGAGCTGACGGTGGAGGACGGCAGCGGACTGATCGGCCTGAACCGGCACGACCTGGAGGACCCGGGCGGGGTCCGGGTGATCGCCGCCCGCTTCGCCCGCAGCAACCAGCTGCACTGGGGCTTCGCGGACCGCACCCGGCGGCTGGCCCCGGGCGACCGCATCGTGGTCGCCGCCACCCGCAGCGGACTGGCGCGGCTGAACACGGTGCTGGTGGAGGAGGGCTGACGAGGGCGGGAGTAACAGCTGACGGCGGACGGCTGGCAGCAAGCAGCAAGCAGATGACAACAAACAGATGACAGCAAACAGATGACGGATGACAGCTGACAGATTTCATCATCTGAAATCCGTCAGCTGTCATCCGTCGCGCGTCAGCCGCCAGCCGTCCGCCGTCAGCGGTTCTCGAACTTCGGCGCCCGCTTCTCGGCGAAGGCAGCCATGCCCTCCTTCTGGTCGGCCGTGGCGAAGACCGAGTGGAACAGTCGGCGCTCGAAGCGGACGCCCTCGGCCAGCGTGGTCTCGAAGGAGCGGTTGACGCTCTCCTTGAGCATGATCGCGGCCGGAGTGGACATCGCCGCGACGGCCTCGGCGGTGGCGAGCGCCTCGGCCAGCAGCTGGTCGGCCGGGACGATCCGGGCGACCAGGCCGGCCCGCTCCGCCTCCTCCGCGCCCATCATCCGACCGGTCAGGCACAGGTCCATCGCCTTCGCCTTGCCGATCGCGCGGGTCAGTCGCTGCGAGCCGCCGATGCCCGGGAGCACCCCGAGCTTGATCTCCGGCTGCCCGAACTTCGCGGTGTCCGCGGCCAGCAGGATGTCGCACATCATCGCGAGCTCGCAGCCGCCGCCCAGCGCGAATCCGGCCACCGCCGCGACCACCGGCTTGCGCAGCGCGGCGATGCGGTCCCACGGGCCCAGCCAGTCGTCCAGGTAGACGTCCGGGAAGCGGTTGCCCTGCATCTCCTTGATGTCGGCGCCCGCTGCGAAGGCCTTCTCCGACCCGGTGATCACCAGACAGCCGATCTCCGGGTCCCGGTCGAAGGCGGTGGCGGCCGCCACGACCTCGTTCATCAGCTGGGTGTTCAGCGCGTTGAGCGCCTTGGGCCGGTTGAGCGTGATCAGCCCGACCCGGCCCTTGCGCTCGACCAGGATCGTCTCGTAGGTCTCGGTCTCGGTCTCGGTCATCGCCGTTACTTCCAATCCGCTGCTCGGCCATTCACTGCTCGGCGCCGCGCGGGCGCGCCCTGACCACCCAACGATCTACGACCCGCCCTGCCTCGCGCCAGTCTTGACATGCGAGACGCCGGTCACCAGCCCGTCGCCAGCCGGTAGCCGGAGCAGCGGAAGGCTCAGAACCGGACGCCGTGGCGTTCCGCCGCCATCCGTACGGTCTCGGCCTTGACCTCGCCCCGGCCGGCCAGGGCGGTCAGCGCGGCGACGGTCACCGACTCGGCGTCCACACCGAAGTGCCGGCGGGTCGCCGCCCGGCTGGCCGAGAGACCGAAGCCGTCGGTGCCCAGGGACGTCCAGTCCTGCTCCACCCAGGGCCGGATCCAGTCCTGCTCCACCCAGGGCCGGATCTGGTCCGGCACCGCGCGCATCCAGTCGCTGACCGCCAGCCCCGGCCCGGGCACCCCGGCCAGCGCCCGGGTCACGTACGGGACCGGGGCCGCCGCGCCCGTACCGGCCGCCGCCTGGGCCAGGTTGGCGGCGTCACATGCCGGGCCTGCCCGAGGACGTCACCGGCTGCGGCCGCCGCCGCCATCAGCTCGACGTGCCGCTCCAGCGCCCCGGTGTTCCCGGCCAGCCGGATCACGGCCGCCTCGGCGGCCGGCTGCTCCAGTGCCGCCCGCACCTGGTACACCTCGCGCAGCTCGGCCGGGCCGATCTCGCGCACCCGCACGCCCCGGCTGGGCTCGGCGTCGAGCAGTCCGAGGGTCTGCAGCGAGCGCAGTGCCTCGCGCACCGGCGCCTGGTTGACGTTCAACTCGGCCGCCAGGCGTCGCTCGACGATGCATCCCCGGACTGCAGGCCCTCCAGCAGCAGTCCGTGCACCTGCTCGCCGAGCGGATCCGGGACAGCGGGTCGGTCTCCCCGCCCGGCCTCGGCATCGGCATCGCTGGAGGCGCCGGCGCCGGGTGGGCCATGGCGTTCTCCAGGCTTTCCGGGAAGGGGGCGGCGGGATCGGCCGGGGGCCGGTCAGGCCAGGCCCAGCTCGTCGCCCTCGCGCGGGGCGAGGAAGCGCGCGACGTCGGCTTCCGTCACGTCGGCCAGCGTACGCGGCGACCACTGCGGGTTGCGGTCCTTGTCGATCACCTGGGCGCGGATGCCCTCGACCAGGTCGGGCCCGTCCAGCGCGGCACAGGAGATCCGGTACTCCTGGTCGAGCACGGCCTCCAGCGAGGGCAGCGCACGGGCTCGGCGCAGGGCGGCCAGCGTGACCTTGACGGCGGTGGGGGAGTTCCCGAGCACCAGCTCGGCGGACTCCTTCGCCTCCGGCACACCGGAGTCGAGCAGTCGCTCGACGATCTCCTCGACGGTGTCGGCCGCGTAGCAGGTGTCGATCCAGTCGCGCTGTTCGGCGAGTTCGGCGGGCGGCGGGGGCTCGGCGTGGGCGGCGACGGTCGTGGCGGGCTCGGCGTCGCGGGCGAGGGCCTCGAGCAGCTCGGGGATGCGCGCGGACGGGACGAAGTGGTCCGCGAAGCCGCAGAGCAGGGCGTCGCCGGGGCCCATCGAGGCGGAGGTGAGGCCGAGGTGGGTGCCCAACTCGCCGGGGGCGCGGGCGAGCAGGCGACTGCCGCCGACGTCCGGAACGAGTCCGATCCGGGTCTCGGGCATCGCGACGGTGGAGCGCTCGGTGACGACCCGCACCGCGCCGTGGCCGGACAGGCCGACACCGCCGCCCATGGTGATGCCGTCCATCAGCGCGACGAACGGCTTCGGGTAGCGGGCGATCAGCGCGTTCAGCCGGTACTCGTCGCGGAAGAACGCCCGGGTGCCGGCTCCGCCGGCCACGACCTCGCGGTGCATCGCGCGCAGGTCCGCGCCCGCGCAGAGGCCGCGCTCGCCGGCGCCGGTCAGGACGACGGCGCGCACCCGGTCGTCGGCGGCCCAGTCGTCCAGCGTCGCGCGGATGGTGGCGATCATGCCGTGGGTGAGCGAGTTGAGCGCCCGCGGGCGGTTCAGCACGATCCGTCCGAGACCGCCGTCGCGGTCCAGGACCACCTGGACCTCCGCCACCTCTGCGCTCATCGGAATCGCTCCCGTCCCCTCGGTGATCCGGCCTTCCGCTGTCCACCGTACCGGGACGGGTGGGTGGTTGTGATCACGAGGCCGGTGTGACCGCGGACCTGGGGCGGGCGGCACGTCCGTCACGTCCGTCACGTCCGTCATGTCCGTCACGTTTGTCGCGGCCGTCACGGCCAGGCGCGCAGCGCGAGTTCGGCGACGCGGGCCAGGTCCTCGGCGGTGGCGCCGTCGCGGGCCTGCTGGGACATGCCCTGGATGACCGTGGCGAGGTACCCGGCCAGCGCCTCCGGGTCGGCCCCCGGTGGCAGTTCGCCGTCCAGCTGGGCGGTGCGCAGCCGGTCCGCGAAGACCTGCCGGTTGCGGTTGCGCAGCTCGCGCAGGTGGGCCTGGACCCCGGCGTCCTGCGGGGAGACGTTGGTGGCGGCGGTGATCACCAGGCAGCCGGCCGGGTGGGACGGGTCCGGGTAGATGGCGGCGGCCTCGCGCAGGATCCGGGTGAAGGCCGCGCGGGCACAGGTCTCCTCGGCCAGCGCGACACCGACGAACGCGCCGACGGGGGAGTGTCCGTAGCGACGGACCACCTCCTCGAAGAGCGTGCGCTTGTCGCCGAACGCGGCGTAGAGGCTGCCGGGGCGGATGCCCATGGCGGTGGTGAGGTCGGTGACGGAGGTGGCCTCGTAGCCGCGCTCCCAGAACAGCCTGGTCGCCGCCGTCAGGGCCTCCTCCCGGTCGAAGGCGGGCGGGCGTCCGCGCCTGGGGCGGGGCGCGGGGTCGGCCGTCTCGTTCTCGGGGGGCGCCGCGTCGGTCATGGAGGTGATTTTAGAGCAGTCACTCAAAAAGTGTGTGCTAGGTTTTTCTTGAGCGATCGCTCAACAAATGGTCGAGGTGTCACTCGACCCGACAGGAGGGGGCTCAGGCATGGGCGCGCACGGATACGGGCTTCGCGGCAAGGTGGCGCTGGTCACCGGCGGCAGCAGGGGCATCGGCCGGGCGATCGCCCGCCGGCTCGGGCGGGAGGGCGCCAACGTCGCGGTCGGCTACGCCCGGGACGAGGTGGCGGCGCGGGAGGTGGTCGAGGGGATCCGGACCGACGGCGGACGGGCGTTCGCGCTGCGGGCCGAACTCGGACGGCACGGCGACGCGGCCGCGCTGTGGGCGGCCTTCGATGCGGAGATCGGGGCGCACGCGAGCGGCGGCGGGGTCGACATCATCGTGAACAATGCCGGAATCGGGCGCAGTTCGGACCTCGCGACGCTGACCGAGGAGGACTTCGACACGGTGTTCGCGGTGAACGTCCGGGCGCCGTTCTTCGTGGTGCAGCACGGACTGCGGCGGCTGCGGGACGGCGGGCGGATCGTCAACATCTCCAGCGGGGCCGCCCGGCTCGCGATGCCGGAGATCATCGCCTACGGCGCGACCAAGGGCGCGCTCGACACCTTCACGCTCAACCTCGCCAAGCAGCTCGGCCCGCGCGGCATCACGGCGAACTCGGTCGCGCCCGGCGTGGTGGACACCGACGTCAACGCGGGCTGGCTGCGCGGCAATCCGGAGGCGGAGGCGTACGCCGCCTCGATCGCCGCGCTCGGCCGGGTCGGGCAGCCGGAGGACATCGCGGACATCGTCGCGTTCCTGGCCTCGGACGACGCGCGCTGGGTCACCGGGCGGGTCATCGACGCCACGGGCGGCGCGGGGTTGTAGGCGGCGGGGCTGGAGGGGGGCTGTAGGAGGGGGCTGTAGGAGGGAAAGCGGGGGCGGGACGGGGAGGGCGGGGAAACGGATAGCAGCTGACGGATTTCAGATGATGAAATCCGTCAGCTGTTATCCGTCATCTGTCTGTTGTCGCTAGTCACCCGCGCGGCGACACCGTCAGCCCCGCACCCGGCCCGAGACCTCGCCGAAGCCGACCACCATGCCGTCCGGTCCCGGGGCCGTCGCCGTGATGACGACCTCGTCGCCGTCCTCCAGGAAGGTCCGGGTCGTCCCGTCCGGCAGCTTGAGCGGCTCCTCGCCGTTCCAGGTCAGCTCGATCAGCGCGCCGCGGGTGTCCGGCTCCGGCCCGCTGACCGTGCCGGAGGCGAACAGGTCGCCGGTGCGCAGCGAGGCGCCGTTCACGGTCATGTGGGTCAGCTGCTGCTGCGCCGTCCAGTACATGGTGGCGAACGGCGGGCGCGAGACCAGGTGCCCGTTCAACCGGACCTCCATCGCCAGGTCCAGACCCCACGGCTCGCCGCCGCGGTCGTCCAGGTACGCCAGCGGCTCGACATCGCGCTCCGGCGGCGCGACCCGGGCGTGCTCCAGGGCATCCAGCGGCACGATCCACGGCGAGACCGAGGTCGCGAAGGACTTGCCCAGGAAGGGCCCGAGCGGCACGTACTCCCAGGCCTGGATGTCGCGCGCCGACCAGTCGTTGAGCAGGCAGACGCCGAACACGTGCTCGCGGAAGTCGTCCAGCACGACCGGCCGGCCCAGCTCGGACGGCGTGCCGACGACGAAGCCGACCTCGGCCTCGATGTCCAGCCGCCGGGACGGCCCGAAGCTCGGCGCGGCGTCGGCGGGCGCCTTGCGCTGTCCGTGCGGACGCACCACCGGCGTGCCGGACACCACCACCGTGCCCGCCCGACCGTGGTAACCGATCGGCAGGTGCTTCCAGTTGGGGGTGAGCGGCTCCGAGCCCGGGCGGAAGATCCGGCCCAGGTTGGTGGCGTGGTGCTCGGAGGCGTAGAAGTCGACGTAGTCCGCGACCTCGAACGGCAGGTGCAGCTCGACCGCGCCCGCCGGCAGCAGCGCCGGCGACAGCGCCTCGCGGAAGGACTCGTCCGTCAGCCAGCTGGTGAGGTCGGCCCGGACCTGGGTCCAGACCGAACGTCCGGCCGCCATCAGCGGGTTGAGCGAGTCCGCGTCCAGCAGTGCCGAGGGCGCGCCGGCCGCGCGGGCGGCTGCCCCGGCGTCCAGCACGAAGTCGCCGACGCGCACGCCGATCCGGCGCCGCCCGGGCTGGTCGGCCGCGGTGAAGACGCCGTACGGCAGGTTGTGCACGCCGAACGGCGAGCCCTGGGCGCTGGCGAGCCAGCTGCGGGGGGTGCTCAACGGTCCTCCTGGACAAGTGGACTGGGCGACAGCAGGCCGAGCGCGGCCAGGTCGTCCAGGGGTTCGGCGATGCTGCAGGTGCCGAACGCGGTGAACGAGTTGCGGATCACCGTAACCTGGTGGCCGCTCAACGCGCGGACGGCCTTGGCCAGCACCTCGCCGTCGCGCTCGGCCAGCACCTCGGCGGCCGCGGCGCGGTCCGTCTCCTGCGCGGCCAGTAGCACGTTGAGGAAGCCGTGGTGCTCGAAGCCGGTCTGCGGATCGGTGTGCCGGACGGCGTTGTGCAGGCCCGCCGTGCACTTGTACGGCAGGCCGCGCCGGGCGCAGCCGGTGAGGAAGGCGGCCAGCTCGTCCTCGCCCGGGAACGCCTCCGCGACGATCCCGCCGGTGCGGAACTTCGCCCGGTAGGCGCTGTCGACCAGGACGTCCAGCGTCTCGTCCAGCCCGTCCCCGCGCAGGAGTTCACGCGGCAGCTCGACGGCGGCGGGCACGTCCGGGGGCAGCAGCCGGTCCAGCTCGGCGACCGCCTCGGCGGCGTCCCGGGTGGCCAGCTCGACCCCGGCCAGCTCGAACGGCGCGGCGGCGGCGAGCGCCGGCCCGAGCTCCGCGCTGCCCCCCGGCAGCACCAGCCCGACCCTGAGCGGCCCGGTGCCCTCCGCCGCCGCGGCCAGTTCGCCCAACCGGCCCGCCCCGCAGAGGAACGGGCCGACCGCGTCGGCGTACCAGGCCGTGCGGTGGGCGCGGTGCGCGGGCACCGCCTCGACGACCGGCAGGTTCCCCGGCGGGAACACCGCCGCGTCGTCGAAGAGTCCGCGGAACAGCTCCGGGATCTCGAAGGCGCCCGAGGAGGAGCCCGAGCAGTCGCCCGAGGAGGACCCCGAGAAGCCGCCCGAGGAGGGGGACGCAGGGGTGGTGTCGGGGCTCATCGCCCGGGCCCCCGACCCGCCCACGTCCAGGCGTAGTTGGCGTCCTCGCTGGCGCGCCCGCCCTCGCCGAGCTCCAGCGGGCGGAAGGTGTCCACCATGACCGCCAGCTCGTCGAAGAACTCCGCGCCGATGCTGCGCTCGTACGCGCCCGGCTGCGGCCCGTGGGTGTGCCCGCCCGGGTGCAGCGAGATCGAGCCCTGGGCGATGCCCGAGCCCTTGCGCGCCGCGTAGTCGCCGCCGCAGTAGAACATGACCTCGTCGCTGTCCACGTTGGCGTGGTAGTACGGCACCGGGATCGACAGAGGGTGGTAATCCACCTTGCGGGGAACGAAGTTGCAGATCACGAAGCCGTTGCCCTCGAACACCTGGTGGGCCGGCGGCGGCTGGTGGATCCGCCCGGTGATCGGCTCGTAGTCGCGGATGTTGAAGGCGTACGGGTACAGGCAACCGTCCCAGCCGACCACGTCGAAGGGGTGGTGCGGCACGGTGTAGCGGGTGCCCGAAACCCCGTTCGGACCACGGTGCTTGACCAGCACGTCGACGTCCCCGGGGGCGTCGACCACGAGCGGCCCGACCGGCCCGCGGAAGTCCCGCTCGCAGTACGGCGCGTGCTCCAGCAGCTGCCCGTACTTCGACAGGTAGCGCTTGACCGGGGTGATGTGGCTGTTCGCCTCGATGCAGTAGGCGCGCAGCGGCTCGTCCCCGGACGGCACCCAGCGGTGGGTGGTGGCGCGCGGGATGATCACGTAGTCGCCCTGGCCGACCTCGATCGAGCCGAAGACCGTCTCCAGCGTGCCGGCGCCGGACTCCACGTACACGCACTCGTCGCCGAGCCCGTTGCGGTACAACTCGCTCGGGGCCCCGGCGGCGACGTACGAGATCCGCACGTCGCCGTTGCCGAGGACCAGCCGGCGGCTGCCGACGACGTCCGCGGACTTCCACTCCTGGTCCGCGAACAGCTCGTGCAGCTTGAGGTGGCGGGGGAGCAGGGGATGGTTGGGCACCGTGGACTGGTCGGGCAGTTCCCAGGGCACCGCGTTGACCACCGCCGAGGGGATGCCCCGGTGGTAGAGCAGCGAGGAGTCGGAGGAGAACCCCTCCTCGCCCATCAACTCCTCGTAGTACAGCCCGCCTTCGGGTGTGCGGTGCTGGGTGTGCCGCTTGGGCGGGATGCTGCCCAGCTGCCGGTAGTACGCCATCTCCGTGCTCCTCCTCGACCGTCCGTCAGGGTCGGCGTCAATCAGGGTAGGCCGACGCTCACAGGTTGCCGCGACGGTCCTGCTCGCGCTCGATGGACTCGAACAGCGCCTTGAAGTTGCCCTTGCCGAAGCCCAGCGAACCGTGCCGCTCGATGAACTCGTAGAAGACGGTCGGGCGGTCGCCGATCGGCTTGGTGAAGATCTGCAGCAGGTAGCCGTCCTCGTCGCGGTCGACCAGGATGCCGCGCTTCTTCAGCTCCTCGATCGGCACCCGCACCTTGCCGATGCGCTCGCGCAGCTCCGGGTCGTCGTAGTAGGCGTCCGGGGTGTTCAGGAACTCCACGCCGCGGGCGCGCAGCACGTCCACGGTGGTGAGGATGTCGTTGGTGGCGAGCGCCATGTGCTGGCAGCCGGGGCCGGTGTAGAACTCCAGGTACTCGTCGATCTGGGACTTCTTCTTGGCGATGGCCGGCTCGTTGAGCGGGAACTTCACCCGGTGGTTGCCGCTCGCGACGACCTTGGACATCAGCGCGGAGTACTCGGTGGCGATGTCGTCGCCGACGAACTCGGCCATGTTCACGAAGCCCATGACCCGGTTGTAGAACCGGACCCACTCGTCCATCCGGCCCAGCTCGACGTTGCCCACGGCGTGGTCCAGGGCCTGGAACAGGCGCTTGGGCGAGCCCTCCGGGTGGGTGACGGTGCTCTTGGCGACGACGTAGCCCGGCAGGTACGGGCCGCTGTAGCGGGAGCGGTCGACCAGGGTGTGGCGGGTCTCCCCGTAGGTGGCGATGGCCGCGCGGCGCACGGTGCCGTTCTCGTCCGTGACGTCGTTCGGCTCCTCGAGGACGGTGGCGCCGTTGGCGCGGGCGTGCTCGATGCACTTGTCGACGTCCGGGACCTCCAGGGCGAGGTCGACCACGCCGTCGCCGTGGCGGCGGTGGTGGTCCAGCAGCGGGCTGTCCGGCTGGACGCCGCCCTTGATCACGAAGCGGCAGGAGCCGGAGCGCAGCACGTAGGACTTGCGGTCGCGGCGGCCGGTCTCCGGGCCGGAGTAGGCGACCAGCTCCATGCCGAACACGACCTGGTAGAACTGGGCCGTCTGGGTGGCGTTGCCGACCACGAACACGACCGCGTCCTGGGCGGTGACCGGGAACGGGTCGGAGGCCTGGTCGTGCTCGACGAGGCCGACGAGGCGGCGCAGCTGGTCGGCGTCGAGGCCGGCCTCGCGCTCCTCGGGGGTCAGCTCAAGGGCGTGGGACTGCGTGGTCATCGCTCGTTCCTCCACTCAGGGCCTCGGCGTTGAGGCTTCCGGGGGTTTCCGGGGCTTTGGGGCTTCCGGTGGGATCGCGTGGATCGCCGCCGCACGGCGGACGGGTGGGCGGTGCGGTTGCGCAGAGCTTGCTCCTGTCGTGAGGGTTGGGCAACAGGTCGATTTTTCACTGCTCAATGTGTACAAGCTGATCAGGAAATCCTGGCTGCGGCTGCACAAAATGCGCTGCCACCGGGCGGTGCTCGCACGAAATCTGCGCAACCTGTCGCTACCGCTCCTCGGCGCCCGGGCCGTCGGGGGACGGCAGGTGGCGCAGGAACCAGTCCCCGGCCAGCTCAGCGGCCTGGTCGAGGGTGCCCGGCTCCTCGAACAGGTGGCTCGCGCGCGGTACCACCGCCAGCTCGCTCTCGCCCGGCAGGAGGGCCCGCGCCTGCCGGTTGAGGTCGAGCACGGTGGCGTCCAGGGACCCGACCACGAGCAGGGTCGGTGCGCTCACCCGGCCCAGGACGTCAGGCCCGGCGAGGTCCGGGCGCCCGCCCCGGGAGACCACCGCGCGCACGGCCGGGCCCAGCTCGGCGGCGGTGTACAGCGCGGCGGCCGCCCCGGTGCTGGCACCAAAGAGGCCCAGTGGCAGGCCGCGCGCGCCGTCGGTGCGGTCCAGCTCCCGTGCGACGGCGGTCAGCCGGGAGCCGAGCAGCCCGACGTCGAACACCTTGCGCCGGTCCGGCTCCTCGGCCTCGGTGAGCAGGTCGAACAGCAGGGTGCCCAGGCCCGCCCGGTTCAGGTACCGGGCGACGTGCCGGTTGCGCGGACTGTGCCGGCCGCTGCCGCTGCCGTGCGCGAACACCACCATCCCGCGTGCCCCGGCCGGAACGGCCAGCCGACCGGCCAGGCGGACCCCGGCGACGGGCAGCAGCAGCTCGCGGTCGACACCGCCCGGATCCCCGGACCGTTCCCCCTCGCCCCGGGCCTCGGCCAGCAGCCGCAGCACCTCCTCGTCACCGGTCTGCGAGAAGTCGGCGTAGAACTCGCCGATCGCGAAGAACGGGGACGGCGTGTCGACGCAGACCAGCTCGTCGGCGACCTCGGACAGCCGGTCCGTCCAGTCCCGGGGAGCCACCGGGACGGCGAGCACCACCCGGGCCGCGCCGCGCGCCCGGACGATCCGGCAGGCCGCCTTCGCGGTGGAGCCGGTGGCGATGCCGTCGTCCACCACGAGCACCGTGCGTCCGCGCAGGTCGGTGGCCGGGCGGTCGCCCCGGTAGCGGCGCGCCCGGCGCGCCAGTTCGGTTCGCTCGCGCTGCTCCACCCGCGCCAGCTGCTCGTCGCCGACGCCGGCGAGCCGGAGGATCTGCTCGTTCAGCACCCGGACGCCGTCCTCGCCGATCGCCCCCATGGCCAGCTCGGGCTGGTACGGCACACCGAGCTTGCGGATCACGCAGATGTCCAGCGGCGCGCCGAGCGCCGACGCGACCTCGGCGGCCACCGGCACCCCGCCCCGGGGCAGGGCGACCACCACGGTGTCGGGGCCGGCGAGGTGCGCGAGGCGGGCGGCCAGCCGACGGCCCGCATCGGTGCGGTCGGTGAAGTGGGTTCCGGTGACGTGCATGACACGGCCTCCGAGTTCCACCGTACGCCGGTCGCGGCGGGTCGGTGCGGGCGTGTCCCGGGCGCTCCCGGCCTGGGCCGGGACCGGGCGGGCGTACGGGCGGGACACGGTGGGCGCGGGGCCGGGACGGGCCGGGAGCAGGCCGGGAGCGGGACGGGACGACACCCCCGTGCGACCGGGACGGCGGGTGGCGGACGGTGTTCCGCAGAGGCGGTCCACCGAGCCCGCCCACCGCCGAAGGAGCGTCCGACATGCCGGGCACCGTCATCACCGACCTGCGCCGACGCGGCGCCGCCGTCGACCCCGGCCGCCTGCTCGCGGGCCCGCTGCGCGCCGTCGGCCTGCAGTGGCTCGAACCGGGGTGCGGCGCCGAGGTGACCGCCGAGGCCGCCGAGCACGCGCTGTACGTCACCGTCGGCTCCGGCCTCGCCGCACTGCCCGAGAACGTCGTCCACCCGGGGCCTCGGCGACAGCTGAGCCGCCCGGGGCCACCGTGGGATGTGGTCCGGGGGTGCCGGTCCGCCGACCGGCACCCCCGGGGTCTTTCCGGTCCTGCCGGGCTACGGCTGCATCTCGTACGCGCCGGAGAGCGCCTCGACCCGGGCCCACACCTTCGCGGCGCGCTCGGCGTCCGCCACCGGGCGGCGCACGTTCGCCAGCGCCCAGGCGGCCTGCTCCTCGGTGGTGGAGGACTTGCCGTGCAGCTCGGTCGCGTGCGCGGAGAAGTCGCGGACCAGCGCGTCGAAGATCTGGTCCAGCACGTCCCCACCCTCGTCGGACGCGGTCAGGCCGGTCAGCTCGGCCTGCTCCAGCACCAGCTGGCCGTAGACGATCAGCGCGAACAGCTGGCCGATCTCCAGCAGGAAGTCCAGGTCCGCCTGCTGCTCCTTGCTCGGGGCGTGCTTGAGCAGCAACTCGCAGAAGCCGTCGGCCTGTTCGCGGAAGCGGGCGACGTTCGGCAGCTGGGCGTGCCGGTCGTAGGCGGCGCGCCAGTCGTGGAAGCGGATCGCGCCGAGGCCGCGGGCCGGGCCCTGGCGGAACAGGAAGGCGTCGTCGGTGGCGTCCAGCCTGGTCGGCACCGGCACGTAGTCGGCGGGCGCGAACAGGTAGTTGCCCATGAACTTGAGGATCAGCGCCAGGTTGACGTGGACGGTGCCCTCCAGCTTCGGCAGGCCGCGGATGTCCTTGGCGGCCTTGTCGAAGTAGGTGTCCGCCTCGAAGCCCTTGGCCGCGATGACGTCCCACATCAGGTCGATGACCTTCTCGCCCTCGGTGGTGACCTTCATCTTGGTCATCGGGTTGAACAGCAGGTAGCGGCGGTCCTCGGGGGAGGCGGTGCGGAAGTAGTCCACGGCCCGCGCGCTGAACAGCTTCATCGCCACCAGGCGGGCGTACGCGTCGGTCAACTCCCGCCGCACGTGCGGGAAGTCGGTGACCTTGCGGCCGTACAGCACCCGGTTGTGGGCGTGGGTGACGGCCTCGTACATCGCGTGCTCGCAGATGCCGACCGAGGCGGTGCACAGGTTGAACTTGCCGACGTTGACGGTGTTCAGCGCGGCGTCGAAGGCGGCCTGGCCGGTGTGCAGTACGTCCTCGGCCCGGACGGGGTAGTCCTCCAGGCGGAACTCGCTGACGTACATCTGGGCGTTCACCACGTTCTTGACCAGGTGGTACGCCTCGTGGCGGCTGTCGGCGGCGAAGAAGACGTAGCCCTCGGGGCCCTCGACGTCCGAGCGGCGGCCGAAGACCGAGACCAGGCCGGCGACGTTGCCGTTGCCGATGTAGTACTTGGAGCCGGTCGCGGTGAAGCCGCCCTCGCCGTCCGGGGTGAGGATCATGTCGGTGGAGTAGATGTCGGCGCCGTGGGTGCGCTCGGACAGGCCGAAGGCCATCACGTGGCCCTCGGCGAGGAGCTTGGCGGCGCGGGCCCGGACGGCCTCGTTCTCGCTCTGCCAGACCGGGCCGAGGCCCAGGATGGTGACCTGCCAGGTGTACCAGTAGCCGAGGCCGTAGAAGCCGAGGATCTCGTTCAATTCGGCGATCCGCGCGGTGTCCCAGCGCTTGTCAGGGTCGGCCGCGGAGGGGGTCAGGAACTCCGCGAACAGGCCTTCCCGGGCGGCGAATTCGAGGAAGTCGGCGTACCAGGCGCGGTCTATGTAGGTGTCGATGAGCGCCTTCTTGCCGCGGGACTCGAACCAGTCGACGGTCGCGCGCAGCAGCCGGCGGGTCGGCTCGTCGAACTGCGCGGGGTCGTAGGTGCGCGGGTTGAAGAGCATCAGGGGCTCCCTGGGGTCGAGGGTGTGAGGGCGGGCTCGGCGGAGCGGGGTTCAACTGACAGGTTTCAGCGAACAGATTTCAGCGAACAGATTTCAGATGTTGTCATCCGTCATCTGTCATCCGTCTTCTGTTCCTTGTCATCCGCTCGCGAGTCGGCGCAGTGTGGCGAGCACGTCGTCCAGCCAGGCGAGGTTCATTCGCTCGAACTCGATGCCGCCGCGCAGCACCAGGTGCTGCAGCTCCTGCCGGGTGTCGAGTGCGTCGAGGTCGGGGAAGTCCCGCTGTTCGCCGTGCAGGTAGCGGGCGAGCAGGGCGGCATGGCTCTCGCGGTGCCGTTCGACCTCGGAGATCAGCGCGGTCAGCGCGGCCGGGTCGTCGAACGCGGCGGCCCGGATCTTGACCGCGAGCTCGTGCCGCACCGTCTCCGGCTCGACCGGTTCGCGCAGCCACTCGGCCAGCGCGGCCCGTCCGGGTCCGGCCGCCGAGTACACCTTCTTGTCCGGGCGGCCCTCCTGCGCGACCTCCTCGGCGGCGACCCAGCCGTCCGCCTCCATCCGCCGCAGCACCCGGTAGATCTGCTGGTGGGTGGCGGTCCAGAAGCGGCCGATGGAACGGTCGAAGCGCCGGGCCAGTTCGTACCCGGAGCCCGGCTGCTCCAGCAGCGAGACGAGGATCGCGTGCTCCAGTGCCATGCCCGCATCCTGCTATGCAACGAGTTGCATAGGCAACGTCCTTCCGGAGTGTTGAGACGCAGGTCACCGGCGTGATCGGATGGTTATCGGTGATTCCGGACAATCAGGTGCAAAACCTTGGAGAAGCGCCAGAATGGGTACGGGGCACGCCCCCTGGCACGCCCCCTTCCATGGTCCGAACCACAGGAGGTGGTATCGGTGGCAACCCACATGCCGACGGGCATGGAACACCACCCGGACATCGTCGAACTCCGGGAACACTACGAACGGGTCACCTCGACCCCGCGCGCCCAGGGCGTCGAAGCCCTGGCCGTACTGGCCGGCCTCTTCCTGGCGACATCGCCTTGGATCGTCGGCTTCACCGCGTTCAGCACCCTGACCGTGACCTGCCTGATCGTGGGTCTGGCCTACACGGCGCTGATGGCCGGCTACGGATCGGCCTACGAGCGCACCCACGCGAGGGCCTGGGCGGCCGCCGC
The DNA here is from genome assembly GCF_053596495.1 of Kitasatospora sp. NPDC001683. Taxonomy (NCBI): domain Bacteria; kingdom Bacillati; phylum Actinomycetota; class Actinomycetes; order Kitasatosporales; family Streptomycetaceae; genus Kitasatospora; species Kitasatospora sp. NPDC001683. The sequence continues at coordinate 170,460 of NZ_JBSFGK010000003.1, read as the reverse complement.
GCTCGGTGTCTGGACGATCATCTCTCCCTGGGTCGTCTCAGGGTCCGTCGCACGAGGCAAGAACATCATCACCTGCGTCATCGTCGGTGCGGTGATGTTCCTGCTCGGCCTCGCGGCGCTCTCGATGGCCACGATCACGGCGAACGGAGCAGCGATGCGGCTCGGCCGGGCCGGCCGAGCCAAGGGCTGATCTTCCCCACAGCCCGCGTCCGGGGAGCGGAGGGCACGCCTGCCCGCCGCGCCCCGGCGCACGTCAGAGGCCCCGGTGCGCCGCTGAGCGGTTCCGACCGGGTGTCGCGTGCCAGGTTCCGGGTTCCGGGTTACGGGTGCGTCATCCGCAGCACGTCCAGCGCCCGGTCCAGCTGCTCCTCGGTGAGCTCGCCCCGCTCGACGTACCCGCGCTCCAGCACCACCTGGCGGATCGTCTTCCGTTCGGCCAGCGCCTGCTTGGCGACCTTCGCCGCCTCCTCGTACCCGATGTACCGGTTCAGCGGCGTCACCACCGACGGCGAGGACTCGGCGTACTCGCGGGCCCGTTCGACGTTCGCGGTGATGCCGTCCACCGTCCGGTCGGCCAGCAGCCGGGCGCTGTTGGCGAGCAGCCGCACCGACTCCAGCACGTTGCGGGCGATCACCGGGAGCATCACGTTCAGCTCGAAGTTGCCGCTCGCGCCGGCCAGCGTCACCGTCGCGTCGTTGCCCACCACCTGGGCGGCGACCATCAGCACCACCTCGGGCAGCACCGGGTTCACCTTGCCCGGCATGATGGACGAACCGGGCTGTAGATCCGGCAGATTGATCTCACCCAGACCGGTGCGCGGGCCGGAGCCCATCCATCGCAGGTCGTTCGCGATCTTCGTGAACCCGACCGCCACCGTGCGCAGTTGGCCGCTCAGTTCGACCAGCGCGTCCCGTGCGCCCTGCGCCTCGAAGTGGTCGCGGGCCTCGGTCAGCGGCAGGCCGGTGGCCCGGGCCACCTCCTCGATGACGGCCGCCGGGAAACCGGGCGGGGTGTTGATGCCGGTGCCCACCGCCGTTCCGCCGAGCGGCAGTTCGGCGACCCGGGGGAGCGTGGCCAGCAGCCGTTCCCGCCCGTGCCGCACCTGCGCCGCGTAGCCGCCGAACTCCTGGCCGAGGGTGACGGGTGTGGCGTCCATCAGGTGCGTGCGGCCCGACTTGACCACCTGTGCGAACTCGACGGACTTGCGCTCCAGCGCCTCCGCCAGGTGCTCCAGCGCCGGGATCAGGTCGTGGGTGACGGCGGCGGTGGCGGCGATGTGGATCGAGGACGGGAACACGTCGTTGGACGACTGGCTCGCGTTCACCTGGTCGTTCGGGTGGACCGGCCGCCCCAGCCGCTCGCCGGCCAGGGTGGCGATCACCTCGTTGGCGTTCATGTTGGACGAGGTGCCCGAGCCGGTCTGGAAGACGTCCACCGGGAACTGGTCGTCCCAGCGGCCCTCAGCGACCTCCTCGGCCGCCGCCGCGATCGCCCCGGCCGTCTCCTCGTCCACGACCCCGAGGCGGGCGTTCACCCGTGCCGCGGCCGCCTTGATCCGGGCCAGCGCGGCGATGTGCGCGCGCTCCAGCCGCTGGCTGGACACCGGGAAGTTCTCCACCGCCCGCTGCGTCTGCGCCTGCCACTTCGCTGCGGCCGGCACCCGTACCTCGCCCATCGAGTCGTGCTCGATCCGGTACTCCTGCGGCTTCTCCCGCTCGTCGCCCATCGCGCGCTGCACCTCCTGTACGGGCCGTTCGGCCCGGTCACGGGACTTCCGATCACGACAGCCGCGCGCGGGCCCCGTGTATTTCCACCCGGGGCCCGCGATCTTTCGATCCGGGACGCGACGTGCGGCGTGGCTACCGCCGGGGCAGCTCGGCGCGGACCAGCTCGCCCGGCTCGGTGCCCGCCTGGGCGACCGACGACCCGTCGGGTGCCCAGATCCCGGAACCGCCCGAGCTGTCCGGGAACACGCCGGTCGGCCCCGCGCAGGTGGACAGCACGACCCAGACCCCGTGCGCGGTGGCGCGGGCCCGGCAGTGGCCGTCCCGTCGCTCGGCCTGCGCGGCGCCCGGGCCGTACAGGGTGGAGGCGACGTAGGCGTCGATGCCGAGCGCGGCGGTCTCCTCGGCGTGCGTCGGGTCGGCGGCGTCGGCGCAGACCGCGAGGCCGAGCCGCAGCCCTTCCAGCTCCAGCACGACGGGCTTCTCGCCCGGGGTGAAGCGGGCGGGCTCGCCCTCGCCGTGCAGGCGCATCTTCCGGTAGACGACGGTGGCGCCCTCGCCGGTGACCGCCAGGGTGGCGATCGACTCGTGCCCGTCGACCGCCGCGACCGGCGCGCCGACCAGCGCGAGGGCGCCGGTGGCGGCGCAGGCCTCGACGAGTGGGGCGAGCCGCGGGTCGGCCGGGTCGATGGCGGGGGCGGCCAGGTCGTAGCCGGTCAGCGACAGCTCGGGGAACACCACCAGGCGGCTCCCCGCCGCCCGGACGGCCTCGGCGTGCCGCTCGACGTTGACGGCCAGGGTGTCCGGGCGGCCGCGGTCGGCGCAGAGGGGCTGGGCGACGGTGACGGTCAGCGGCGCGGACGAGGGCACGGCGGGGCCTCCGGACGGGTGGGGGTCGGTGGTCAAGATCAACCTATGCGGCCACCGAGGAGCCGGGCAAGCGTCCGGAACCCGGTCCGGCTGCGTTGGCCGCCCGCTCCGCCGGGGCCCACCATGGCGGCATGTCCTGCCTGAAGGACACCAACGGCAAGGCCTTCGCGGGGTTGCACGGGAACGAGCTGGTCTGCCGGCTCGGCCGGGACTCGGCGGAGCACGCGGAGGCGCTCGCCCTGGCGGGGGCGCACCCGTTCGATCCGGCGGGCGGGCGGCCGATGAAGGACTGGGTCTGCCTGCCCGGCACGGCGGCCGACCGGTGGCAGCAGTACGCGGAGGCCGCCCTCGCCGCGCCGCGCTGACCCCGGCCCGCCCGGAGGCGGCGCGGAAGGGGTGGAGGGGGTGGACGAGGTGGGCGGAGTGGATGGGGTGGACAGTGGACGGGTCTCACCCGTTCGCGTCATGATCACTCGAACGAGTGATATCCCGGCCGGATCGCTTCAAACGGCCGTACGGCACTTCGTACGCTCCTGACCGGGTCGGGCGGACACCGACCGCCCCGGAGCACCGCAGCCCGGCCCGGGGGACTGACGCAGGGGGCGGACCGGATGACCACAGGACACGACGACCACAGCGCGAGCGGCGCGAACAGTGCGCGCGATGCGAACAGCACGAACAGCACGAACAGCACGAACAGCACGAACGGCGCGGCGGACGGCCGGGGCAGTGGGCGGGGCGCCGGACGCGGCCTGAGCAGGCGGCAACTGCTCGGCGCCTCCGCGGCATTCGGCGGCGCGGCCTGGCTGCTGCGCGGCACCATCGGCCCGGACAGCGCGGAGGCCGCCACACCGGTACCGCCCGGCCTGCCCGCCGACACCGAGCTCTACCAGCGGGTCTTCCAGAACTGGTCCGGCGAGGTCCACACCGACCAGCTGTGGACCTGCGCGCCACGCACCCCCGCAGAGGTGCCGGCCCTCGCCGACTGGGCGCACGCCAACGGCTGGCGGCTGCGTGCCTCCGGCTACCGGCACACCTGGGCACCGCTCACCGTCGCCAACGGGACCCCGGACAGCGCCCGCGTCCTGGTCGTGGACACCAGTCGCTACCTCACCGCCATCACCGCCGACTCGCCCACCACCGTCCGGGCGCAGAGCGGCGCCAGCATGGAGGCGCTGCTCGCCCACCTGGCCGACCGCGGCCTCGGCCTGACGGCCTGCCCGGCGCCCGGCGACCTCACCGTCGGCGGCGTGCTCGCCATCGGCGGCCACGGCACCGCCGCCCCGGCCGACGGCGAACTGCGCCCGGACGGCCACGGCTACGGCTCGGTCAGCAACCAGGTGGTGCGGCTCACCGCCGTCGTCCTCGACCCGGCCACCGGCCGCTACACGCTGCGCACCTTCGACCGCGCGGAGGCCGACAGCGCCGCCTTCCTGGTGCACCTGGGCCGGGCCTTCCTCACCGAGGTCGTGCTGCGCGCCGGCGCCGACCGGCCGCTGCGCTGCGTCAGCCGGCTGGACATCCCGGCGAGCGACCTGTTCGCCCGTCCCGGTGCCGCCACCGGCGGCGGACTGCTCGGGGGGCTGTTGGGCGGCGGCGACGGCCCGCGCACCCTCGCCGACTTCGTCGAGCGCGACGGCCGGGTCGAGGCGATCTGGTTCGCCTACACCGACTACCCGTGGCTCAAGACCTGGACCGTCGCTCCGACCAAGCCGCTGTCCTCCCGGGCCGTCGACCAGCCCTACAACTACCCCTTCTCGGACAGCGTTCCGGAACCGGTCGCCCGATTGGCCGGCCAAATCGTCTCCGGCGCTTGGGGATCGGCCCCGTTGTTCGGCCAACTCCAGTACCTGGTCGCCAAGGTGGCGCTGACCGGTGACCTCACCGACGTCCTGCTCTCCGGCGGACTGCTGCGCGAACTGCTCACCGGCGACCTGATCACCCACTTGCTCGCCGGCGGCCTGCGCTCCGACCTCTGGGGCCCCTCGCGCACCCTGCTGCAGTACGTCCGGCCCACCACGCTGCGGGTCACCGCCAACGGCTACGCGATCCTGACCAAGCGCGCCGACCTGCAGTGGGTGGTCAGCGAATTCGCCGCCCACTACCGCCAGTTGCTCGCCGAGTACCAGGCCCGGGGCGAGTTCCCGGTGAACGGCGCGGTGGAGATCCGGGTCACCGGCCTGGACGACCCGTCGTACTCCGGCGTCCCCGGCGCCCGGTCCCCGCTGCTGTCCGCGCTGCGACCGCGGGCGGACCGGCCGGCGTGGGACACCGCGGTCTGGCTCGACGTCCTCGCCTTTCCCGGCACGCCCGGACTGGAGCCCTTCGCCCGGGAACTGGAGCAGTGGCTGCTACGCACCTTCGACGGCACCCGGGCCGGCCTGCGGGTCGAGTGGTCCAAGGGCTGGGCCTACACCGCCGAGGCGGCCTGGTCGGACCAGGACCTGATCGGCCGGGTCATTCCCGACAGCCTGCGCGCCGGGGGTGGGCCCGGCTGGGACGAGGCGGTCGCCGTCCTGGACCGGTACGACCCCCATCGGGTGTTCGGGAACCCGTTCCTGGACGGGCTGTTGAAGTAGCCCGAGCCGGATGACCCGGAACGGGGCGAGGCGAACAGCTGACAGATTTCGAAATCTGTTATCCGTTATCCGTTAGCTGTCATCTGTCATCTGGTCGCCGGGGTGCTCGCGTGGCGCCGGGCGCCGTCCCCCGCGGTGGTCGTCGCCGGTGCGGCGACCACGGCGGTGCTGCGGCTGTGCGGAGTGGCGTGAGTGGGTGAGTCGGTGAGTGAGGGCGGGCGGAAGCCCGCCGTCGACCGTCACTGTCAGCCGTCCTCCGCCACCCGCTCCGCTTGCACCTCGGGCCGCTTGCTATCCGACAGCACTTCCCACACCTTGAACACGCAGTGGTAGTCGCGCATGCTCCCCTGCGAGATCAGCAGGTAGGTGTCCCCGTCCCGGAGCAGCGTCTGCCGCCGGCTGGTCATCGGGTGGTCCGGCGTGTAGGTCGGGACGATCCGCCGCAGCTCCGCGACGGCCTCCTCGCGGGTCCCCTCGACCTCACCGAGCACCTTGCTGCCCCAGGTGCGGTCCCTGCCGACGCCCACCGTCTCCTCGACGACCAGTGCCCAACGCGTCATGCCCCGTCTCCCCTTGCGTGTTCCGTTCCGGCTGTCCCGGCGGCGCGACATGTCGCCTTCCTCACTCGTTCCGGCCGGTCCGAGGTCGGGAGGGTTGCGGAATACTCGCCGGTGTCCCGCCGAGACTACAAGGAGCTTCAATGACGAAGCCGACCCGGATCGACCCGTCCGACCTGCTCGCGGTCGGCGACCTCCTCTCCGACGAGGAGCGGCTGATCCGCGACACCGTCCGCCGTTTCACCGAGGAGCGGATCCGCCCGCACATCGGCGACTGGTTCGAGCGCGGCGTGTTCCCGGCCCGCGAACTCGCCCCCGAACTCGGCGCCCTCGGCGTGCTCGGCATGCACCTCGACGGCTACGGCTGCGCGGGTGCCGGCGCCGTGGCGTACGGGGTCGCCTGCATGGAGCTGGAGGCGGCCGACTCCGGGCTGCGCAGCTTCGTCTCCGTCCAGGGTTCGCTCGCGATGCGCTCGATCCACGCCTTCGGTTCCGAGGAGCAGAAGCAGCGCTGGCTGCCCGGCATGGCGGCCGGTGAGCTGATCGGCTGCTTCGCCCTCACCGAGCCCGACTTCGGCTCCGATCCGGCCAACATGCGCACCCGGGCGGTCCAGAAGGGCGGCAAGGGCGGCGACTGGGTGCTGTCCGGCAGCAAGATGTGGATCACCAACGGCAGCATCTCCGACGTCGCCGTGGTCTGGGCGCAGACCGAGGAGGGAGTGCGCGGCTTCCTGGTCGAGCGCGGCACCCGCGGCCTGACCGCGACCGACGTGCAGGGCAAGCTCTCCCTGCGCGCCTCCGTCACCAGCGAGCTGGCCTTCGACGAGGTGGTGCTGCCCGCCGACGCCGTACTGCCCGGCGTCACCGGTCTGCGCGGACCCCTCTCCTCGCTCAACGAGGCCCGCTACGGCATCCTCTGGGGCACTGTCGGCGCCGCCCGCGACTGCTACACCGCCGCCCTCGACTACGCCAAGACCCGCATCCAGTTCGACCGCCCGATCGCCGGCTTCCAGCTCACCCAGCAGAAGCTGGTCGAGATGATGCTGGAGGTCGAGAAGGCCTACCTGGTGGCGCTGCGGATCGGCCGGCTCAAGGAGCAGGGCGCGGCCCGCGCGCCGCACATCAGCTTCGGCAAGCTCAACAACGTCCGCGCCGCGCTGGAGATCGCCCGCAGCGCCCGGACCGTCCTCGGTGCCAACGGCATCACCACCGAGTACCCGGTGCTGCGGCACGCCAACAACCTGGAGTCGGTGCTCACCTACGAGGGCACCAGCGAGATCCACACCCTGGTCCTGGGCGAGGCCATCACCGGCGAGTCGGCCTACCGCTGACGGGCCGTCCGGCCCTCCCGGGCGCGGGTGCGGGCGCGAATCGGGCCGTTGCCGGATCAGGCCGGACCGAAACCGGACCGGAACCGGACTGGGCTGGGCCGGCCCGGATCCGGTTCCAGACCGGAACCGGCCCGGGCGAAATCCGGTGGCCGGGCCCGTCGCGGCCCGGCTACCGTCCCTGCCATGACCAGTCAGTCCGTCCAGCCGCCCCCGACCACCACTCTCTGGCGCCCCACCGGCCCGCAGGAGCTGGCCCTGGTCGAGGCCGCCGACTGGCGTGCCTGGCCGCCCCGGCTGCCGGAACAGCCGATCTTCTACCCCGTCCTCAACGAGGACTACGCGATCCGGATCGCCCGCGACTGGAACGTGCCCGCCTCCGGCGTCGGCTACGTCACCCGCTTCGAGGTGGAGACGGAGTTCCTCGCCCGCTACCCCGTCCAGCAGGCAGGCGGTCGGACGATCCTCGAACTCTGGGTGCCGGCCGAGGAGTTGGACGAGTTCAACCGGCACATCGTCGGCCGCATCGAGGTCGTCCACGAGTTCCGGGCGGAGCGGTGAGCGCCAGCAGCACGCCCGTCCTGCTCACCTCCGCCCAGTCGACCAGCACCACCGCGCTGCTCACCGGGGCCGCCGCCCGCCGCGGCCTGGCCACCGCCGTGCTGACCGGCCCGGACACGGTCGAGGAACTCGCCGGGCGGCCCGTCCACTGGTACGGCGGGCCGCTCGCCGCCGCCCGGATCGCGGCGCCGCTCGGCCTCGCCCTGCTCGAGCCCGAGGACGACTGGCTCGCCCGCCTGCCCGAGGAGTTCACCCGCCGCCGGATCGAACTCACCACCCTCGCCGAGGCCTGGACGCTGCGCCACCCGGCCTTCGTCAAGCCGCCCGCCGACAAGTCGGTCCAGCCCGCGGTCTACCCGGACGGCTCCCGGCTGCCCCGCAGCGGCGAGCGGATCGGCCCGGACACCCCCGTCCTGATCAGCGAGCCGGTGACCTTCGCCGCCGAGTACCGGCTGTTCCTGCGCGACGGCGAGGTGCTGACCGGCAGCCGCTACGCCCGCTTCGGCCGACTCGACCCGGCGCCGCTGACGGCGGCCGCCACCGCCTTCGCCCACCGGCTGCTCGACGCCGTCGGGGACACCCTGCCCAGCGCCGTCGCCCTGGACGTCGGCCCGATCGCCGACCCGTACGACCCTGCCGAGCACTGGGCCGTGGTCGAGGCCAACCTGCCCTGGTTCGCCCACTGCTACGCCGCCGACCCGGGCCGGGTCCTGGACGTCGTGCTGCGCGCGGCGGGGCCGGCCGGCCAACTCGCCGAGTCCGACCGCCGCTTCGTCCGGACGATCCCGACGATCCGTACGATCGGCTGACGACGGGCGGGTGCCCGCGACCGGTCGGCCGCCCGACACCTCACGGACACCCGCCGTTCGACGGCCGGACGCCGAACGGTACGGCGGGCCGTGAAGCATGGCGCGGTCGGCGGCGCCCTCGGCGGGCGCGGCCGGGTGTGCACGACCGAGAGGAAGCCCCACCATGTCCGCAGCCCAGTGGCCCCGCCCCCGCGTACTCGTCGTCGGGATCGACGGAGTCCGCCACGACTACCTGGCGCAGGTGCCGATGCCGCGCCTCCAGGAGGTCGCCGACGCCGGGTTCCTCGTGCCGGTCACCGTCGCCGACACCACGCCCACCATGTCCGGGCCCTGCTGGGCCACCATCGTGACCGGCGTCGAGCCCGCCAAGCACGGCGTCTGGGGCAACCACCTGGGCGGCAACCGGCTGGACGTCTTCCCCGACTTCGCCACCCGCCTCAACCGCGGCGACCGCCGCCGCACCTTCGTCGCGGCCGGCTGGGACCCACTGATGATCAACGAGTCCGGCGGCCCGCTCTTCCGCGCCCCCGGCCGGCTCTCCTACATAGCCCCGGCCGAGGACACCCCCCAGGCCTGGGAGACCGTCGACGAGGAGGTCACCCGGGAGGCCGTCCACGTCCTCGGCACCGCCGACCCCGAAGCCTCCTTCGTCTACCTCGGCGCCGTGGACGAGACCGCCCACTTCCTCGGCTGCGGCGAGGAGTACCGCGCCGCCATGCGCACCGCCGACGAGCGCCTCGGCCGACTGCTGGACGCCGTCCGCGGCCGGGCCACCCACGCCGAGGAACAGTGGACCGTCATCGTGGTCACCGACCACGGGCACGTCGACGCCGGCGGCCACGGCGGCCGTACGGTCGAGGAGCGGACCGCCTGGGTCGCCTGCGCCGGGCACGACATCCCGGCCGGCCCGCCCACCGGCGAGATCCGCCACCCCGACGTCGCCGCCCAGGTGTACGCTTCGCTGCTGCGCCCGATCGACCCGCACTGGACCCTCGACGGCCGCCCCTTCCCGGTCGCCCGTCCGGTGCCCGCGGCCGTCTGACCCGTCCCGACCTGATCCCCTCCGTACCGCCGATGCCCCAGGTGCAGCAGGCCGGGCTGCGGCGGAGCCCCACCTGAGTCAGGCTCGATCGGGGCTCGGAGCGGACACGGAACCGGCGTGGCCGCCCGAGCACCGGAACGGCACGTACCTCGGGGACCGGGCCGGTGGACATACGCCTGAAGGTGGAGACGCTACCCCGTGGGTTGGGTGCAGAATCGCGACCTCGTGGTGACGCTCCGGCAGATCGGCCCGGGCCACGATGGGTACCCCCGACCGGCGGACCACTCCGCCCGGACGGGCCGCGGACGGACCCGCGACGGCTCCGTCCGCATCGGACGCACCGGTACCGGGCGCCTCGGTACCGGACGCACCGACGACGGACGCATCGGCAACGGACACGGAGAGGGCAGCCAGGCATGAAGGGCATCGTGAGCAAGGTCGCGCTGGGAGTCGCGGGCACCGGCATGGCCGTCGCCGTGGCCGCCGTGGCAGTCGGCCCGCGGGTGTCCGAGTGGTACGACGGGCGCCACCAGGAGCAGGCTTCGTACGACAGCGGCTCGCAGGCCAAGGCCGAGCGCCGCTCGATACCGACCTGGCTGCCCGACAACGCCTCCTCGGTGAAGTACCTGATGTCCACCACGGGCGACGATCGACTGCTGCGGGCCACGCTCCCCGAGGGGCGGCTGCCCGCCGGCTGCAGCACCGGGGCGCCGGGCCGGGGCCCGCACCCGGTGCCGGTCTCGCTCAAGGCGGGCTGGTTCCCGGAGGGCGTCGCGGCCAAGGCCATCGGCACCTGCGGGCACTACAATGTGACGCTCACCGGCAACCAGCTCTACGCGTGGCAGGACGGCGCGACGCTGCAGGCGGCCCTGCGGGCCGAGCACGTCGCCAAGCACTGAGGGTGCTGATTCGGGCGCTGACCGCGGATCAGCCGTCCTGACCAGGGAACGAACGGCCCGCCGGGCACCGGAAGGTGCGGGCGGGCCGTCGTCGTGCGCGTGCTGTGGATCGGCCGGTGGGCGGATCCGTCCCGGTGCACCCCCGCCGTCGTCCGTGCCCGCCGGGCTGCGATAGGACGGATCGCGAACGAATCCCACGTCACCGCGTCCGTTAGGAGAGCCATGCCCGGCCCGACCGTCGGCCCCGCCGACGAGACCTCCGTCGGCCCCGCCGACGACCCGTCGACCGCTTCCGCCCCGACCACCGGCACGTCGACGGCCCTCGGCCCGACCGGCCCCGGTCGGGCCACGATCGCCGTCCTCGGCGGCCTCGCCGCGCTCGGCCCGTTCACCACCGACCTCTACCTCCCCGGCCTGCCCGCGATCGCCGACGACCTGGCCGCCGAACCGGCGGCCGTCCAGCTCACCCTGACCTTCTCGATGTTCGGGGTCGCGGCCGGGCAACTGCTCTTCGGGCCGCTCAGCGACCGCTTCGGGCGCCGACCGCCGCTGCTCGCCGGACTGGTCGCCTACACCCTGTCCAGCGTGGTGTGCGTGCTCGCGCCGAACCTCTCGGTGCTGATCGCCGCCCGGTTCGTCCAGGGCGCGGCCGGGTCGGCGGGGCTGGTCATCGGACGCGCCGTCGCCCGGGACCGCTTCCAGGGCGTCGCGATGCTGCGCTTCCTCGCCTCGATCGCGCTGATATCCGGGCTGGCGCCGATCCTCGCCCCGATCACCGGGGCGCAGCTGATGCGCTTCACCTCCTGGCGCGGCACCTTCGGGGCGCTCACGGCGCTCGGGCTGCTGCTCGCCCTGGCCGCGTTCGGCGCACTGCGCGAGACGCTGCCGGCGTCGGCCCGGAACGGCGGCGGGGTGGGCGCGGCGCTGCGCACGATCGGGCGGCTGCTGCGCCACCTGCCGTTCCTGGGGCTGGCGTTGACCAGCTCGCTGGCGTTCGGCGCGCTGTTCGGGTACATCAGTGGCTCGTCGACGGTGCTGCAGCACGTGTACCAGGTCTCGCCGCAGACCTACAGCCTGCTGTTCGGACTGAACTCGGTGTCCATCGTGGTGATGACCCAGTTGAACGGGCGGGTGCTGGCACCGCGCTTCGCGGCGCGGTCGCTGATGCTGGCGGGGCTCGGGGCGGCGGTCGCGGCCGGGGTGGCGCTGGTGCTGCTGACGACGGTGTGGGACTTCGGGCTGGCCGGGTTCTGTCCGCCGCTGTTCGTGCTGATGGGCAGCCTCGGGGTGGTGCTGCCGAACACGGCGGCGCAGGCGCTGAGCCTGGTCGAGCCGCAGGCGGCCGGGACGGCCTCGGCGCTGCTGGGGACTGGCAACTTCCTGTGCGGCGCTGTGGTGGCGCCGCTGAGCAGCCTCGGCGGACGGCCGTCGGCGGTGTTGCTGGCGGTGGTGGTCCTGGGCTGCGGGGTGCTGGCGCTGGCGGCGTACCTGACGCTGTGCCGGCCGGGGCGGCTGCGGGAGGCGGCGGCGGGGTGAGGGCGGGCTCGCGGGTTGCGGGTTGCGGCGGACAGCTGACGCCTGACGCCTGACGACGAACGGATGACAGCTGACAGATGTTGAAATCTGTCAGCTGTCATCCGTCATCTGTTACCCGTTATCGGTTACCTGTCAGCCGTCGGCCGCCCCCGCCCTCAGGTGATCGAGAAGTCGTCCCCGTACACGCTGCCCTGCCCGTACCAGCCGTGCAGGTACACCGTGACGGCGCCGGAGGCGCCGGTGGTGAAGGGGACGGTCAGCTGGGTCCAGCCCGAGGAGTTGGTCCAGGTGCTGGCGGTGGCCCCGCCGTTGACGCCCAGGTAGGCGTAGTTGCCCTGCACCCAACTGCTCAGCGTGTAGCTGGCGTTGGGCTTCAGCGACACGGTCTGGGTGCACTCGCCGGTCTGGCTCGCGGAGGGCGCGGCCTGCAGCGCGTACGAGCCGGAGTGGACCGGCGCGGTCACCACGCCGCCGCCGCTCTGGCAGCTCCACGGAGCCAGGTTGCCGGTCTCCAGCCCGCCGTTGACCAGCCCGGTCGACGGAACCGTTCCGGTGACGGTCAGCGAGTAGGTCGCGGTGTGGGCGCCGGAGGGCGCGCTACCGGTGACCGTCAGCGGGTAACTCCCGGGCGCCACCGACGAGGTGGTGGCGATGTTCAGGGTGGCGCTGCCGCCGGCGGTGACGCTGCCGGGGGTGACGGTGGCGGTGACGCCGGCCGGGGCGCCACTCACGGAGAGGTTGACGCTCTGCGCCGAACCCGCCGTGACGGCCGTCGCGATGGCCGCCGAGGCGGACGAACCGGCGGACACCGTCCCGGAGTTCGGGTTCACCGCGACCGAGAAGTCGTTGATCACCGTCGAGCCGCTGGTGAACGGCGCGAAGAGGTGGGTGAAGTCCCAGGTGCTCTGGTTGATGCCGGAGCAGGAGTCGTCCCCGCCCTTGCCCGGGCAGCTGCCGTTGTCGCGCTGGAGCGCCCAGAAGGACAGCGTGTTGATGCCCTTCGAGACCGCCCAGTTGTACACGGTGGTGGCGTTGGCCAACGTGAAGGTCTCGGCCGCGCCGAAGTCGTCGATGCCGAGCATCTCGGTGATCCCGATCGAACCCCACAGCTGCGTCGGGGACTTGGACGGGTAGAGCCGGGCCAGCTGGTTGTACAGGCCCTGCGCCGAGGTCTGGGTGTCGGCCGCCATGTCGTGGGTGGCGTTGTCGTAGTAGTCGAAGGTCATCATGTTGACGACGTCGATCCGCGCGTTGTTGCTGACCGCGTTCCGCAGCACCGCGAGACCGCTGTCGGCCAGTCCGCTGGTGGTGGTCGGCAGCGTGTAGGAGAACTGGACGTTGCGCCCGTTGGCGGCGGCCCAGTCCTGCACGGTCTTGATCGCCTTGTTGCGGCGGTCGATGCCGGCCGTGTTGGTCAGCGAGTTGTCCTCGATGTCGAGGTCGATCCGGCTGATGTCGTAGGTGGTGATCAGGTTCTCGTAGGCGGCTGCGATCTGGTTGACGTCGGTGCAGCTGTCAGCCAGTTCGGTGCCGGTGTTGTCGGCGGTGTAGCCGCCGAAGGAGGGAATCACGTCCCCGCCGTTGGCGCGGATGGTGGCGATGTCGGCGCCGAAGGTCGAGGAGGAGACCGGCTTGGAGGTGTCGCCGTTCCAGTACGGGCTGCAGGAGCCCTTGGTGGCGGCCTGCAGGAAGGCCATCGTCAGGTACTTGGCGCCGGACTGCGCTGCCAGGGTGGCGGGGCTCTGGCCGGTCCAGGACTCGAAGTAGGGCGCGAAGACCCGGCTGGGGAGCGGGGTGGCGGCCTGGGCGGAGCCCGTCCCGGCGGCGACCAGACCGGCCGAGGCGGCCAGCGTGGCACAGGCCGTCAACGCGGCCTGGACGGTTCTGCGAAGACGCATGGATTCTCCAACAGACGTGGTGGGGCAGGAGGTTGGGGAGGTGCTGGACGGTCCGGTGCGTCGTCGGCCGTGTGGGGCCGGCCGCGCGGGCCCCGAACCGGGGGCGTTCGGTGCGGACGCAAGGGCGTGCGGAACCCACCGACTCGCGCGGAGGCGGGCGACGGTGTGAACGTGCGCGCGCCGCGCGGAGCGGGGGGGTGGAGCGGAGCAGGGCAGGGCGGTGCCTCAGCCGCCGGTGGTCACACCCCCACGGTGCATCCCGGTCGGATCGACATGCTTATGTTTGGACTAGACCACTGCTCTGTCAAGGGGCCTGACGGTTCGTCAACGTACCGCATCGGTCGCCGAAGGTGAGTGATCGGCGGCTTGGGATCGCCACGGGTTTGCCATGGGCATCGGGCGGCTCGGCTCGGTTCGCCGAGCGCCTCCTCGACCGCCACCCGCAGGAGACGCAGACGCCGGTGGCCGCGCACCGACGGGCGGGGCGCGGCCACGGCTGCCCGGAGCTCGGGACAACGGGGGGTTCGGGGGTGCGGCGGACGGCGTCAGCGCGACGGCGGGCAGAGGGTGGCGCGCAGCGCGTCGTCGATCTTCGCGGCGGTGTCCGGCCCGAAGCCCTGCGGGTGGTCGGGTGAGGTGAAGTGCTGGTTGGCCAGCTCGATCAGCTTCGCCTTGTCCTTGGGGAACTGGTACATCGCCTGGCACTGCTGGCGGGCCTGCTCCACCGCCTGGTCGGGCTTGCCGCCGACGATCGCCGGGTCGATCGCGTTCAGCGCGGCGACCACCTTGCCGGTCAGGTCGGCGTCCGGCTTGGCGGGCAGTCCGGCGTCGGCGGGCGGCGCGGGCTTGGCCGGGGTCGACCCGTCCGCGCCGGGTGCCGAGGGGTCGGACGGCGCGGGTGTGCCAGGGGTGGTGGGTGCCGTAGCGGTCGAGTCGGCCGTGGCGGCGCCGGACGGGGTGGCGACGGCGACGGTGGGGGAGCCGGCCGCGGCGGTGGCCTTGTCCGAGCCCGAACCCGAGCCGGAGCCCGAGCTGGAGCAGGCAGCGAGGCTCACCGCGGCGAGTGCCGTGAGGGAGGCGGCGAGGAGACGAGTGCGCATGCCGTCACACTGTCATGTTCGCGGCGTGGAAGGGAAGCCTCCGCTCGGGGTCCCCTCCGGCGGACGTGACGGCCCCGGGCACGGCGGACGGCGGCGCCGGAGGGAGCCGAGGAAGCCCCTTCGCGCCGCCGTCCACCGTACCGGTTCAGCAGCCCTCGGCCCTGAAACCCCAAGCCCTCAGCCGTGTTCGGCCGTCAGGCGAGTCCGTTGGCCTTCAGCCAGTCCTTGGCCACCGTCGACGGGTCCTCCTTGTCGACCGAGACGCGCTTCATCAGCCCCGTCAGCCCGGCCGTGTCGAGCTTTGCCGACACCGCGTTGAGCGCCGCCGTCGCGGTGGCGTCCACGCCCGCCTTGTTGACCAGCGGGGTGACGTTCTGCGCGCCGAAGACGTGCTTCGGGTCGGTCAGCGGGACGAGTTTGTACTGGACGATCTTCGGGTCGGTGGTGAACACGTTGCCGACCTGGATGCTGCCGTCCTTGAGCGCGTTCGCCGTGGTGTCGGCGGTGGGCTTCCACTCCTTGAAGGTCAGCCCGTAGACGTCCTTGAACTGCTGCTCGCGGCGGGACTTGAACTCCGGCGGGCCGCCGATGGTGAACTCGCCGGCCTTGGCGGCCAGGTCGGAGACGCTCTTGAGGTTGTACTTGTCGGCGGTCTCCTGGGTGACGCTGAGCGAGTCCTTGTCCTCGGCGGGGGAGGAGTCGAGGATCCCCAGCGAGGCGGGCAGCGCCTTGGCCAGCGCCGCGTCGACGTCCTGGGTCGTGACGGCGGTGTTCTTGGCGTCCAGGTAGGCGAGCAGTGCGCCGTTGTACTCGGGCAGGACGGTCAGGTTGCCGCTCTGCAGCTGCCCGTAGAGCACCTCGCGGCTGCCGATGTTGAACCTCTCCTCGACCTTGACGCCCTTGGCCTGGAGCGCCTGCGAGTAGATCGAGCCGAGCAGGACGTTCTCCGGGAAGTTCGCCGAGCCGACGACCACCGTCCCGCCCGAGCCGCCCGACCCGGCCGCACCGCCGGAGGCCGAGGCGCTCGGTCCGCCGCCGAGCGGGTCGCTGCTGCTCGCGGAGGAGCTGCAGGCGGTGGCGCCCAGGGCGAGCGCGGCGAGCGTGCCGAGGAGGACGGCGCGCCTGCTTCTCTTCATCGTCGACATGGTGACAGTTGTCCTTCCGGAGCGGATGGGAAAGGGGGGTGGGCCTCAGCGGGCCCGGCGCTGGGCGCGAATCCCGGGCGGGAGCGCGAACCGGGCGAGCAGCGCGAAGAACAGCTGGGCACCGACCGCGAGCAGTACCACCAGCAGCGCGCCGCCCACGGTCACCGCGTACTGCCGGGTGGCCAGCCCGTCGATGACGTAGCGGCCGAGGCCGCCCAGTCCGACGTACGCGGCCACGGTGGCGGTCGCGATCACCTGGACGGTCGCGGTGCGGAAGCCCGCCAGCAGGGTCGGCGCGGCGGACGGCAGGCAGACCTGGAGGAGCACCTGGGGATGGGTCAGCCCGATCCCGCGCGCCGCGTCCCGGACGTCCGGGTCGGTGCCGCGCACCCCCTCGACGGCCGCCACCAGCAGCGGCGGCGCGGCCAGCGCGACCAGCGGGATCAGCACGGCGGTGTCGCCGACCCCGGCGAGCAGCACCGCGAACGTCACCAGGCCGAGGGTCGGCAGGGCGCGGGCGGCCCCGGCGAGCGCCGTGACCAGGGTGACACCGCGCCCGGTGTACCCGATCAGCAGGCCGAGCGGGACGGCGAGCAGCGCCGCGTAGAACAGGGCCTCCCCGGAGAGCATCAGGTGCTCGGAGACCCGGTGCACGATCGAGTCCGGCCCGCTGCGGCGGGCCGGGTCGGAGAAGAAGTCGCTCAGCCAGTTCAGCCAGTTCACGAGCCCGCCCCCTGCTCCCGGACGGCCCAGGGCGCGAGCAGCCGGCGGGCGGCCACCAGCAGCAGGTCGACGGCCAGCGCCAGGACGGCGATCAGCGCGATGCCGGCCACGATCGGGGTCGGGAAGGTGCGCTGGAAGCCGTCGATGAACAGGTAGCCGAGCCCGCCGCGCCCGACCAGCGCGCCGACGCTGGCCAGCGAGATGCTGGAGACCGCGGCGACCCGCAGTCCGGCGATCAGGTACGGCACGGCGGCGGGCAGTTCGACGGCGGTCAGCCGGTGCCACGGCCCGTACCCCATCGCGGTCGCGGCCTGCCGGACGGAGTCCGGGACGGCGCGCAGTCCGTCCACGGTGGTCGGTAGCAGGACGGCGAGGGCGTAGAAGGTGAGCGGGATCATCACCGTCGCCTGGGTGGCGAGCCCGGTGTACGGGATCAGCACCACGAAGACGGCCAGCGAGGGCAGCGCGTAGACGATGTTGAAGACGGCGGACAGCGGCTGGTACAGCCGGGGGAAGCGGGCGCAGGCCAGACCGAGCGGGACGGCCAGCAGCAGCCCGATGAGCACCGGGACCAGGGCGATCACGGCGTGGTCGGCGAGCAGGTTGCCGAGGTAGCCGAGGTGGTCGCCGATCCAGTACCAGCGGACGATCGGTTCATCGTCCACCGTCGGCTCCGTCCGCCGCGCCGGTCTCGTCCGTCCCACCCACGGTGTCCGTCCTGCCCACGGTGTCCGTCAGGCCGGCGCTGTCCGTCACACCCGCGCTGTCTGTTACGTCCACGGTGTTCGTTACGCCCACGGTGTCCGTCTTGTCGGTCCTGACCGGCGCGAGGCCGACGGGCGTGAGCGCGGCGAGGACGGCCTCGCGGCTCGCGGTACCGATCGCCCGGCCGTCGGCGTCCAGTGCGACCGCGACCCCGGCGGGGGAGAGCACGGCGGCGTCCAGGGCGGCACGCAGGGTGTCGGTGTCCGGGTGGTAGCCGGCGGACGGCTGCAGTTCAGCGGTACCGGCGCCGCGGTCGATCCAGCCGATCGGGCGGCGCTCGTCGTCCAGGGCCAACTCCCAGCCACCGTAGCGGAGTCCGTCACCGACCGGGCGCAGTGCGACGGCCTTCGCGGGCCGCAGGCCGAGGCCGCGCAGGCCCCGATCGCGGCCGAGGAAGGCGGCCACGCCGTCGTCGGCGGGGGAGGTCAGCAGGGTGTGCGGGTCGGCCAGCTGGGCGATCCGGCCGTGTTCGCGCAGCACCACGACCTGGTCGCCGAGCCGGACGGCCTCCTCGATGTCGTGGGTGACGAACAGCACCGTCTTGTGCAGCTCGGACTGCAGCCGCAGCAGCTCCTCCTGGAGCCCGGCCCGCACCACCGGGTCGACGGCGCTGAAGGGTTCGTCCATCAGTAGCACCGGCGGGTCGGCGGCCAGTGCCCGGGCCACGCCGACCCGCTGCTGCTGGCCACCGGACAGCTGGAACGGGTAGCGCTTGGCGGTCTCGGGCGCGAGCCCGACCAGTTCCAGCAGTTCGGCGGCCCGGGCGCGTGCCTTCTTGCGGTCCCAGCCGAGCAGGTAGGGGACGGTGGCGATGTTGTCGATCACCTTGCGGTGCGGGAAGAGCCCGGCCTGCTGGATCACGTATCCGATGCCGCGGCGCAGCTTGGCGGGCTCCAGCTTCGCGACGTCCGTGTCGTCCAGCAGCACCCGGCCCGAGGTGGGCTCGACCATCCGGTTGACCATGCGCAGCAGGGTGGTCTTGCCGCAGCCGGACGGCCCGACCAGGACGGTTATCCGACCGGTCGGGACCTCCAGGTCCAGTCCCTCGACCGCGATGGTGCCGTCGGGGTGGCGCTTGCCGGCGCCCTCGAATCTGATCACGGAGTGTTTCCTCGTCAGGGCGCCCCGGGGAGGCGGCGCCTGTGTCGGTCGGTCGTTCGGGTCGTTCGGTTGACGGCGGTTGCACCGCCCGGGCGTTCTTCCGCCCGCGTGGCTGCCCAGCTTCGGACCGGCGGAAACTCTGATCAGACTATGACCTGCATCATCTCCTGTCCCTGATTTACGACCCGGCACGCGGCACGCACGCCGCACGCACTCGGCCTGCCCGCGGCCTGCACGCCGCACGCACCCGAGACCCGGCACCCGGCATTCACCGGACGCACGTCCGGCGTGACGACGGTTCAGCCTCCGGAGCGGGTCGGCAGTCCGTCCGCCGCCCAGCCGGCGAACCCGCCGTCCAGGTCGGTCGCCCGGTGCAGTCCGAGTTCGCGCAGTGAGGCGGCGGCCAGGCTGGAGGCGTAGCCCTCGGAGCAGACCACGATCACCTCGACGTCGTAGCCCGAGGCCTCGTGGATGCGGTGACTGCCCGTCGGGTCGAGCCGCCACTCCAGGACGTTGCGCTCGATGATCAGCGCGCCGGGGATGTCGCCCTCGGCCGCCCGTTGCGCCGCCGGACGGATGTCCACCAGCAGCGCGCCCTCCAGGTGGGCCTGGTACGCCTCCCGGGCGCGCGGGCGGTGCACGCCCTCGCGGGCCCGCTCCACCAGGTCGTCGATCGTGGTCACCATTGCTCCGGTCCTTCCTCCGAGGTGCGGACGAGCCCGCCGGCCCGCAGGTCGTAGTGCGCCATCGAGCTGAGCGGGGGTGAGTAGGCGTGCAGGGTGACGGCCGGGCCGGAGGCGGTGTTGCGTACGTCGTGCACGTACTCCGGGCCGAAGGCTCGGGCGGTGCCGGCCGGAATCCGGCGGATCAACAGACCCTGGTCCGGGCCGCCGAGGGAGAGCTCCTCCAACTCGCCGAGGGCGACGGTGAACGCGCCGCGCGAGCCGCCGTGGTCGTGGAAGCCGGTCGACTGGCCGGGCAGCCAGCTGATCAGCCACACCTCGTGGTCGTCCTCGGCCACCAGGCGTTGGTACCAGCGCTCCTCGGTGGAGAGGCGGACCAGGTGGATCCACTGCTCGGGCTGCTCGGCCAGCTCCCGGACGACGGTCCGCAGGGCGTTCGGAGTGAGCGGGGCGTTCGGGGTGTGCAGGGCGTTCGGGGTGTGCAGGGCGTTCGGAGTGAGCGGGGTGTTCGGCCTGTGTGGGGCGGCCGGGGCGAGCGGGGCATTGGGGGAGTGCGGCGGGGTCTCGGAGGCGAGGTCCAGGCTCATGGGGCGTCCTCGGGTGCGGCGGTGCGGCGGGAACGTCGGCAGGGGTGCGCCCGGGGCCGGCGGTGTGGCGTGGCTGCGGAGCGGCCGGTCACGGCACGCACGGGTGCCGTCGGGCGGGCGGGGTTCAGAACTGCGGGTGCGGGTGTGCGGTACGGGCCCTGGCAGGGGTCACAGGGCGGGACCGGCGGAGTGGAGCAAGGTCAACAGGCACAGATGGAACTCGCCTGGCGTCGCAGATCGACGTGCAGGCGGCAAACCAGAGTGGTGCCGGAGTCCATGCACGGGATCCTTTCCGAGCCGGTCGGACGAAGTCAAGCCGGGGCGCCCGTCTGTTGCGCCCTGTTAACTCCCCCGGCTCGACGTTCGCCCCGACCTCCGGCTCACCCCTCCGCAGGACGGCGGGGCACCGGCGGAGCCGCCGCGGAGTGGCCGGACGGCGTCGCGGGCGTGTCGCCCGGCGGCTGGGCGGGGACGGGCGCGGCGGGGACGGGCGCGGCGGCCGCGAGGGCCTGCTCGATCACCGGCCCGGCCTGCTCGCCCAGGTAGCGGCCGAGCGTCTGGTAGGCGTCGAACTGCTGGTGGTCGAACCACTGGTCGCTGGTGCCGTCGTTGGGGAAGGCCCGGTTGGCCACCGCGTAGGAGTGCAGCTCGTACGGCATGTCGGCGGTCAGGACCGCCTGGAGGACGACCAGTGTGCCGTGCCGCTCGGAGTCCGGTTCGCCGGCGACGGCCGGGTAGTGGATGTCCCCGGTGATCACGCCCCGGACCGAGAGCCGGTCGGCGAGCTGGGCCGCCAGGCCCTGCAGGGGCGTGCCGCCGCCGTCCCGGTCGGTGGTGGCGCTGCCCGGGATCAGTACCTCGGGCTGGTGCAGGGTGATGACGATGCCGAGCTCCTCGTGGGCCAGGGTGATCGCGGCGGCCAGGTTGCCGGCGTAGCCGGAGTCCCCGCTGGCGTCGATGCTCACCGCCGTCCGCACCCGGTGCCGCAGCAGCTCCACCAGACCGAGGTTCTCGTAGTGCCCGCCGTCGGTGGTGAGCAGGAAGCGGTCGTCCGCCGGGAACCGGCCGGTCAGCTCCCGGAGTTGGTACGGGAGACGGCGGACGGCGGGCTGCCCGGGGCGGCGCCAGTCCGGCGTGCCGGACCAGGCCGGGCCGAGCTGCTCCGGGTTGGGCAGCCACGTCCCGAGCCGGGCGTTGGTCACCGCGAACAGCCCCTGGTAGACCCGGGACTGGCGGCCCATCGCGGAGGAGAAGGCGGCGCCGGACACCGCCATCGCCGATTGGACGGTGAGGTCCCGGGCGATGTGCCGCCGGGTGCGCCGCTCCAGCAGGTCGGTGCGCGCGTACCCGACGTCCGGTCCGCCCACGTAGTCGTGGGAGAACGAGAAGGAGACCGCCCGACGGCCGGGCGGGGTACGGGAGTTGCCGGACAGGTTGGCCGCGGCCGAGAAGATCACCTGGGGGAAGTCGGGGTGCCGGGCGGCGTAGTGGCTCAGCCAGGTCTGCTCGCGGTAGAAGTCGTACCGGCGGGCCAGCGAGCGGCCGCCCTCGGTGACCCGGCGCACCGCGAAGGCCGAGGCCAGGCGCAGCCGGTAGAACGGGTGCAGGCTCATCCAGGTCTGGTCGAGGTTGAGCCCGACCGCGCCGAGTACCAGCGGCAGCAGCACCTGGACGGCCGTCGGCCAGGCGTACCCGGTGGCGACCGCCCAGCCGAGGGCCAGCAGCGCGCCCGCCGTCAGCGCGGTGAGGGCGGCCCACACCACGAGGTACTGGGGGAGGTTGGCGGTCAGCCCGCCGCCGAACCGGCCCGCGCCGCGCAGCGCCCCGCCGAGGGCGCTCACGCCCCGGCCGATCGCCCGGCGGTCGCGCCAGAGTATGCCGAGCAGAAGGGCGAGGTAGCTGAGCACCACGGTCAGACTGAGCCCGGCGCCGGTCAGCTGCGGGCCGGCCGCCAGCGCCTGTTGGAGCCGGACCGCGCCCCAGGCCAGGCCCGGCACCGCCAGCACCCCGAGCGCCAGCAGGCCGGCCAGTGCGAGCGCGGCGTGGTTGAGCCGGCGCAGCGCGCGCGGTAGCAGCGCGTGCCAGCCGAGCGGGGGGAAGGCCAGCAGCCAGAGCAGCCAGCACCCGGCCGCGGCGGCCAGCAGCGCGCCGAGGGCGGCCAGTGCGGGTGTACGGAACGCCAAGTCGCCCGGCACGGCGCCCGGGTGGCGCAGGCCGGCGGGCGCCAGGGCACTCAGGTCGGTGAGCGGGACGGCGTGGTAGAAGCGGCTGAGGCCGAGGCCTAGCACCAGGACGGCGGCCAGCAGCAGGGTGAGCGCGGACAGCACGCCGCGCAGCAGCGTCCCGAGGGCGACCAGCCACTCGCCGGCGCCGTCGGCGATGTACTTGCTGTGGCGGCGGAGGTGGTCCTCCTCCGGGGAGCCCGGCTCCATCACGGTGTCGGCCGTCAGGCCCGAGACGGCGCGCACCGGACTGCCGGGCGCGGAGTCGCTGAGCGCCAGCTGCAGCGCGCCCACGGTGTAGCCGCCGCCCGAGACCGAGACCAGGTAGCGTGCCCGTTTCAGCCACGGGCGCAGGGCCTGGAGCGCGCCGAGCGTGACGCAGGCCGAGCGGATGCCGCCGCCGGAGGCGCAGAAGCCCAGCTCGGCGGGCTCGCGGCCGGGCGGCACCCGGCCGGCGTCCCGCCAGTGGGTGTGGGCGCCGGGGGCATCGGCCGTCACCCGCTCCTGGTGCGGAGGCCGGCCGCGCCGTGCGGCCACCGGCCACGGCGGGATCAGCGCCGGCCGCCCGGGGTCCCGCTCCTCGGCCGGCTTCCCGGCGGGGGACCGGAGGCCGCGTGCCGCCCGGGCGGCCGTCACCGCCAGCAGGCCCGCGGCGGCCGTCCCGGCGGGCAGGAGCAGCAGCCAGGCGACGGCGGCGAGCGCTGCGGCCACCGCGAAGGGGCTGTCCGACCCGCCGTGGTCGAGCCCGAGGCGCAGCAGGACGTTCGCCGCGAGGTCGCAGCCCGCCGCGAGCAGCCCCGCGGCCCCGACCACGAGCGCCGAGCCGAGCCGGAGCCGCCGCCCGAGCACGTACCCGCCCAGCAGCGCGGCGGCCACCAGCGTCAGTCCGTAGCCGGCGATCAGCCAGGGCTCGGCGCGCAGTTCGGCCAGGTACGCCGAGGAGCGCTCGCCGACCACCGCCTCGGCGGCCGCCCGGGAACCGGCCAGCTGTAGGGCGGTCAGGCCGGTCCGGGGCACCGGGCCCCGGCTCAGCAGGAGGCCGAGAGCGAGCGGCAGCAGGGCCCCGAGGGCGAGCAACAGGCCCGCCCAGGCGGGCAGGGCAGGCGGACGCCCCACCGGGCCGTCGCCGCCGGTGGCTCCGGCCGTGCCGGTCGGCGTCGACGCGCCCGTCGGTGCCGTGGTGTCCGCCGTACGCTCCCCGTGTTCCCCGTGTCCCTCCTTCTCCTCGTGTTCCTGGCGCTCCTCGTGCTCCTCGACCGCTGCCATCCGTACTACCCCCGTTCGGCCTCCTGCCGACCGTCGATCCCCGTGTCCGATCCCCGAAGTCGGGCTGCAACGCCGTCGGATGACGGTCCGTCGCGGCGTCCACGCGCGTTCTACCCCGCCGTGGCGGATTCCGCACCCTCGGTGACCGCTTTCACTCGAATGAGTAAGGAGCTCACCTCCGGGGTAGATGAGCGTTTCATCCCACTCAGGACTGATCGCGTGTCCGCGTAACAAGATCGCCCCAGACGCGTTACCGCCAACGTATTGTCAGGCCACCGAGGCCCGGCCTACCGTCTACAGATCGCTTTCTACGCACGTAGACCCATCACGTAGACCCCCTGCGGTTCCCCGAGCGGACCCGCAGGGTGAGACCGCCCCGTCAACCCTCAGACCGCGGGCCCGACCGCACGGCCGGCCGCGGAGTTGCGGAGGTACCCATGTCGCAGATCGTCCGTGCCGCGCTCGTCCAGACCCGCTGGACCGGCGACCAGGAGAGCATGATCGCGCTCCACGAGCGGTACGCCCGCGAGGCCGCCGCCCAGGGCGCGAAGATCATCGGCTTCCAGGAGGTCTTCAACTCCCCGTACTTCTGTCAGGTCCAGGAGCCCGAGCACTACCGCTGGGCCGAGGCCGTCCCGGACGGCCCGACCGTGCGCCGGATGCGGGACCTCGCCCGTGAACTCGGTCTGGTGATCGTCGTACCGGTCTACGAGGAGGAGCAGACCGGGGTGTACTACAACACCGCCGCGGTGATCGACGCGGACGGCAGCTACCTCGGCAAGTACCGCAAGCACCACATCCCGCAGGTCAAGGGCTTCTGGGAGAAGTACTACTTCAAGCCCGGCAACCTCGGCTGGCCGGTCTTCGACACCGCCGTCGGCAAGGTCGGCGTCTACATCTGCTACGACCGGCACTTCCCCGAGGGCTGGCGCGCGCTGGGCCTGGCCGGTGCGCAGATCGTCTACAACCCCTCCGCCACCAGCCGGGGCCTGTCCGCCTACCTGTGGCAGCTCGAACAGCCCGCCGCCGCCGTCGCCAACGAGTACTTCGTCGCGGCCATCAACCGGGTCGGCACCGAGGAGTACGGCGACAACGACTTCTACGGCACCTCCTACTTCGTCGACCCGCGCGGCCAGTTCGTCGGCGACGTCGCCTCCGACAAGGAGGAGGAACTCGTCGTCCGCGACCTCGACCTCGGCCTGATCGAACAGGTCCGCCAGCAGTGGGCGTTCTACCGCGACCGCCGGCCCGACGCCTACGGACCGCTCGCCGAGGCCTGAGGAGCACCGCGATGACCACCCGCGACCCGCAGCAGCGCACCGTCGTCCGCGGCGGCCTCGTCATCACCGCCACCGACGAACTCCACGCCGACGTCCTGATCGAGGGCGAGCGCGTCGCCGCCCTGGCCGCCACCGGCAGCGCCGCCGCCGAGGCCTGGACCGCCGACACCGTCATCGACGCCACCGGCCACTACGTCATCCCGGGCGGCGTCGACGCCCACACCCACATGGAGCTGCCGTTCGGCGGCACCGCGGCCTCCGACACCTTCGAGACCGGCACCCGCGCCGCCGCCTGGGGCGGCACCACCACCATCGTCGACTTCGCCGTACAGCCCGTCGGCGGCGCGCTGCGCGAAGGCCTGGACGCCTGGCACGCCAAGGCCGAGGGCAACTGCGCCATCGACTACGCCTTCCACACCATCGTCTCGGACGTCAACGACGCCGTCCTCAAGGAGATGGACGCGCTGGTCGACTCCGGCGAGTCCACCTCCTTCAAGCTCTTCATGGCCTACCCCGGCGTCTTCTACAGCGACGACGGCCGCATCCTGCGTGCCATGCAGCGCGGGGCGGCGAACGGCGGGCTGATCATGATGCACGCCGAGAACGGCATCGCCATCGACGTGCTGGTCGAACAGGCCCTCGCCGCCGGGCACACCGCCCCGCGCTTCCACGGCGAGGTCCGGCGCGAACTGCTCGAGGCCGAGGCCACCCACCGGGCCATCAAGCTCGCCGAGGTGGCCGGCAGCCCGCTCTACGTCGTGCACGTCTCCGCCGCCTCCGCGCTGGACGAACTCGCCCGCGCCCGCGACACCGGGCTCAACGTCTTCGGCGAGACCTGCCCGCAGTACCTCTTCCTCTCCACCGACAACCTCGCCGAGGAGGGGGCGGACGGCTTCGAGGGCGCCAAGTACGTGTGCAGCACGCCGCTGCGACCGCGTGAACACCAGGCGGCGCTCTGGCGGGGGCTGCGCACCAACGACCTCCAGGTGGTGTCCACCGACCACTGCCCGTTCTGCTACGTCGGGCAGAAGGAACTCGGCCGCGGCGACTTCTCGAAGATCCCCAACGGCCTCCCGGGCGTGGAGAACCGGATGGACCTGCTGCACCAGGCCGTGGTGGACGGGCACATCAGCCGGCGCCGCTGGGTCGAGATCGCCTGCACCACCCCGGCCCGGATGTTCGGGCTGCACCCGCGCAAGGGCACCATCGCGCCGGGCGCGGACGCCGACCTGGTCGTCTACGACCCCACTGCGGTGCAGACCGTCTCCGCCGCCACCCACCACATGAACGTGGACTACTCGGCCTACGAGGGCCGCAGACTCGCCGGCCGGGCCCGGACGGTGCTCTCGCGCGGCACCGTGGTGCTGGACGACGGCCACTGGCTCGGCCGGGCCGGGCACGGCACCTTCCTGCGCCGCGACACCTGCCAGTACCTGACCTGATCCCTCCGCCTGATCCCCGTTCCCCTCTCCTTTTCCGCTCTCCTTTCCCCCTTTCCTTCTCTCCTTCTCTCCTTCTCTCCTTCTCTCCTTCTCTCCTTCGAACCCGCCGTCGCCCGGTCGGTGATCGGGCGGCGGCCCACCCCCTCCCCGGAGTCACCCATGGACATCGGCCTCGTCCTGCAGACCGACCCGCCCGCCCGCCTGCTCATCGACCGGATGATCCGCGCCGAGCAGGCCGGGTTCAGCCACGGCTGGACGTTCGACTCCTGCGTGCTGTGGCAGGAGCCCTTCGTCATCTACAGCCGCATCCTCGCCGAGACCGAGCGCCTGACCGTCGGCCCGATGGTCACCAACCCCTCCACCCGCACCTGGGAGGTCACCGCCTCCCTGTTCGCCACGCTCAACGACATGTACGGCAACCGCACGATCTGCGGCATCGGCCGCGGTGACTCCGCCATGAGGGTCGCCGGACGCCGACCCGCCACCCTCGACCGGCTCTCCCAAGCCATGCACACCATCAAGGAGTTGGCCGAGGGACGTACCGTCGAGGTGGACGGCACCGAGATGCACCTGCCGTGGGTCGGCCCCGGCGCCGCGCTGCCGGTCTGGATGGGTGCGTACGGCCCCAAGGCGCTAGCACTGACCGGGCGTCAGGCGGACGGGTTCATCCTGCAGTTGGCCGACCCGTACCTCACCGAATACATGATCAAGGCGGTCCGAACGGCGGCCGCCGAGGCGGGCCGGGACCCGGCCTCGGTCACCATCTGCGTGGCCGCGCCCGCGTACGTCACCGCCGACGACTCGCCCGCCGCGCTCGCCCACGCCCGGGAGCAGTGCCGCTGGTTCGGTGGAATGGTCGGCAACCACGTCGCGGACCTGGTCAGCCACTACGGCGAGCACTCCGGCCTGGTGCCCGACGCCCTCACCGACTACATCAAGAACCGCGAGGGCTACGACTACAGCCACCACGGCCGGGCCGGGAACCCCGACACGGCCTTCGTCCCGGACGAGATCGTCGACCGCTTCTGCCTGATCGGTCCGGTGGAGGCCCAGCGTGCCCGGCTCGCCGAACTCCGCTCGCTCGGCGTCGACCAGTTCGCCGTCTACGCCATGCACGACGCGGTCGAAGCCACCATCGACGCGTACGGAACGGACGTCATCCCCCAGCTCTGATCACCACTGCGGCAGACGGGAGTTGCCCATGGCCGACACCGCGACCGGCGGCGGAAGACAGCGGCAGCACCCCGACGGCCGGGTCGAACTCGACCCGGCCGAGGGGGAGTTGCCTCCCAATGGCTTCACCAGCGACGACCTCCGGCCGGTCCCGGTGCGGCGGCGCACCTGGACCACCTACAACTTCCTCGCGCTCTGGGTCGGCATGGCCCACAACATCCCGTCCTGGACACTGGCTTCGGGCCTGGTCGCGATCGGGATGGACTGGAAGCAGGCGGTGCTGACCATCGCCCTCGCCAACCTGATCGTGCTCGTTCCGATGCTCCTTACCGGGCACGCCGGCACCAAGTACGGCATTCCGTTCCCGGTCTTCGCCCGGGCCTCGTTCGGCCTGCGCGGCGCCAATCTGCCCGCGCTCATCCGGGCGGCGGTGGCCTGCGCGTGGTTCGGCATCCAGACCTGGATCGGGGGCGAGGGGATCTTCCTGCTGGCGGGCAAGCTGTTCGGCGAATCCTGGCGCACGGCAACGGAGTTCGGCGGTTACCCGTGGACGCAGTGGGCCTCCTTCCTGCTGTTCTGGCTGGTCGAGATGGCCATCATCGCCCGGGGGATGGAGGCGCTGCGGCGCTTCGAGAACTGGGCGGCGCCGTTCGTCATCGTCGGCGCGCTCGCCCTGTTGGTGTGGATCGGGGTCAAGGCGGGCGGGCTGGGACCGCTGCTCGACCAGCCGTCCAAACTGGGCTGGGGCGGCGGGTTCTGGAAGGTCTTCTTCCCGTCGCTGATGGGGATGATCGGGTTCTGGTCCACGCTGTCGCTCAACATCCCCGACTTCACCCGCTTCGGCGGCAGCCAGCGGGCCCAGATCCGCGGCCAGGCGCTCGGCCTGCCGACGACGATGACGCTCTTCGCGCTGCTTTCGGTGCTGGTCACCTCCGGTTCGGAGGCGGTGTACGGCGAGCCGGTGTGGGACCCGATCAAGCTCGCCGCGAAGATGGAGAGCCCGGTCGCCATCCTGTTCGCGCTGCTGGTCGTCCTGGTCGCGACGCTGTCGGTGAACATCGCCGCCAACGTCGTCTCGCCGGCCTACGACCTGACCAACCTGGTGCCCCGGTTCGTCAACTTCCGTACCGGGGCGCTGATCACGGGCGTGGTCGGGATCGCGATCTTCCCGTGGAAGCTGACCGCCGACCCGCACGTCTACATCTACGTCTGGCTGGGCGTGGTCGGCGGTCTGCTCGGCACGGTCGCCGGGGTGCTGATCGCGGACTACTGGGTGCTGCGCCGCACCCGCCTCCGACTCGCCGACCTCTACCGGCCGTCCGGCTCCTACTGGTACGCGGCCGGCTGGAACTGGCGCGCGGTCGTCGCCCTACTGATCGGCGGCCTGCTGGCGGTCGGCGGCTCGTACTCCAGCCTCGACGAGCACGGCACCAAACAGGGCCCCTTCCCGGTGGACGGCCTGATCCCCTTCCTCAAACCACTCGCCGACTACGGCTGGGCCATCGGCTTCGCTTCGGCCTCGGTGGTGTACCTGGCACTCAGCGGGCTGGTGCCTGGCCGAGGGAGTTCAGCGAACAGATTTCAGATGACGGATGACAGATGATGAAATCTGTCATCCGTTCCCGGCCATCTGTTCGCTGTTGCCTCCACGGCGGTCCGCTGTCGGCCCGCAGCAGCCGTCGGCCCTCGGCGGAGGCGAGTTCGGCGCGCGGGTCGACCGGCAGCGGGCGGAACTCCAGTCCGGCGGCCCGTACGGACTCGGCGAGCGTGGTGTGGGTGGCGCCGGCCACGTGATGTCCGGCCGCCCGCAGGCGGACGCCGAGTCCGGTGAAGGGGGCCACGTCGCCCCGGGAGCCGACGGTGGCGATCGGGGTTCCGGATGGCCGGATCGCGACGCTCGGGGAGTCTGGTCGGAACCGGGCCGGTGGGAGGCGGCGTCCTTCGGGGCAGGCGCGCGGGACGGGGCCGTCGCGCCATGGACCGGAGGGATGGGTCGGATGAGCATCATCGCGTGGATCGTGCTGGGCCTGGTGGCCGGGGCCCTGGCCAAGCTGCTGTTGCCGGGGCGGGACCCGGGCGGGCTGATCGTGACGACCCTGATCGGGATCGCCGGCTCCTTCGTCGGCGGCTGGATCGCGTCGCACTTCCTGCACCGGTCGATCACGGCGCGCTTCTTCGACGGGCCGACCTGGGTGTCCGCGATCGGCGGGGCGCTGGTGCTGCTGATCGCGTACCGGCTGCTGTTCGGCAACTCGCGCCGCTGACAGGGGCGTTCGGAGCGGTTCGACGGGCCGGCCCCCGCTCCACGGGCCGGCCCCGGGGGAGAGGGGGTGCCGGCCCGTCGAGCGCGCCGGCTAGCCCCGCCCTTCGCACGGCACGCGGGAGAGTGAAGATCGAAAGCCCGAATTGGCATGGCTCGACATAGAATCGAACCCTGCCCGAGCGTTCGCATCGTGAGACTCCGATGCCACCGTCGCTCGGTTATCGATCTTCACGCCCATGTGCGAAGTCCGGGGCTAGCGGGCCGTCGTCGCCTCGGCGATCCAGCCGGGCAACTCCTCGCAGGCGGCGAGCCAGCGGGCCGGGACGTCGCTGAGCCCGGTGCGGCCGGCGACGACGCCGGCGGCGATGGCGCAGGTGGTGTCCATGTCGCCCCAGCCCGCCAGGGTGTGCCATAGCGCTTCGGGCAGTGAGTCCAGGTGCCCGGCGGCGGACCAGAGGGCGAACGGGACGGTGTCCGGGGCGGAGATCATCAGCCCCGAGCCGAGCACGCCGGCGGCGTGCCGGACGCTGGTGCGTTCCGGGAACCGGGCGGCGATCCGCAGGCCGGAGCGGACGTCGCTGTCCGGCAGGCGGTCGGCGACCTCGGTGAGCAACTCGGCCCGGCCGGGCGGACGCAGACCCCGGCTCCGGACGGCGAGCGCCGTGGCGAGCGCGACCGCCACCGCCCCGGCCACCGCCTCCGGGTGGAAGTGGGTGGTGAGCGCCTGGAGTTCGGCCTGCCGGGCCACCTCGTCCAGGTCCTCGGCGAACCAGGCACCCAGCGGGGCGACCCGCATCGCGGCGCCGTTCCCGTACGAGCCCTGGCCCTCGAACTGGCCCGAGGTGATGGCGCGCCAGTCCCCGCCGGAGCCGATCCCGCGCAGCACCCGGTGCATCGACGGGCCGTACTTGCGCTGGTACTCGCGGGCGTACTCGGCCGCGAACTCCCCGGCCAGCGCGTCCTGCCGGACCTCGCCGTGGACGGTGAGGTGGCGGACCAGGACGAGGGCCATCGCGGTGTCGTCCGTCCAGTGCCAGGGCGCTGGGCGGACCGCTCGGGCGGCCAGGTCGGCGGGTGCCTCGTCCGCCGGGACGGAGAACCACCGGTCGCCGAAGGCGTCGCCGAGCGCGAGCCCCCGCAGGCTGTCCAGGGCCGGGGCGGCCGCACGCATGTCATCCTCCAAGTGAGATCAACTGGGTGCGACAGTCTGCCGGAGACGCCGAGGCGCCGGCGACCGGATTTCGCTCCGGTCGCCGGCGCCCCGACGTGACGGCCGCCGGCTACTTGGCCTTCAGGCCGCCGAGAACGAGCTTCCAGACGGCCTTGAAGCGCTCGTCCGCGGTCGGCTCGGACCAGGTGGCCGCGAACACCGGGTCGTGGAAGGGCGCGGTGGCGTCGAAGACCGCGCGCGCGGTGCTGAGGATGTGCGCGGGCTTGAACTCCTTGCGCTCCACGCCGTCCTGGAAGATCTCGGCGAGTTGCTTGACCAGGGTCTCGATGTGCGCGTCGACGACGGCGCTGTTCTCCTCGGCCAGCACCAGGTAGGTCGCGAACAGCTCCGGGTCGTCCAGCGCCTTCTTCCGCTTGGCCGCGAACAGCGTGCTCAGCCAGTGCTGGAGGCGTTCGGAAGCGGTGCCGGAGTCCTCCGAGATGGCCTTCAGCTCGAAGTGCGCCTGGTCGAGCCAGCGCTGGGTGACCGCCTCGCGCAGGGCCGCCTTGCTGGGGAAGTGGCGGTAGACGCTGCTGTGGCTGACGCCGAGTTCCCGGGCGACGTCCACGACAGTGGCCTTGGCCGGGCCGAACCGCCGGAGGACTTCCTCCGCCGCGATCAGGATCTGCTCGGCGGTGAGTGCGGTGTCCGTGGTCACGGGGGCCGTCCTTAGGGTCGTGCGGTCGGGATGCTGCGGAGGGTTTCCGCTGGTCAGCGTGGGATCGGTCAGCGCTCGCTGTCCAGGCGCGCCATCTGGTCGGCAGCGTACCGGTCGCCGGCGGCGGCTCCGGCGGGGACGGCGGCCTCGATGGCGGCGAGGTCGGCCGGGGTCAGCGTGACGTCCAGCGAGCCGAGGGCCTCGGCCAGCCGGTCCCGGCGGCGGGCTCCGACCAGCGGGACGACGTCCTCACCGCGCGAGGCCACCCAGGCGATGGCGACCTGGGCGACGCTCGCCCGCTTGTCGTCGGCGACCGCGCGCAGCGCCTCGACCAGCGCGAGGTTGTGGGCCAGGTTGTCGCCCTGGAAGCGCGGGCTGTGGCCGCGGAAGTCGGTGCCGGCGAGCGAGCGGTCCGGGTTCCAGTGGCCGCTGAGCAGGCCGCGGGAGAGCACGCCGTACGCGGTGATGCCGATGCCCAGTTCGCGGGCGGCGGGCAGGACGGCGGACTCGATCGAGCGGGAGAGCAGCGAGTACTCGATCTGCAGGTCGCTGATCGGGTGCACGGCGGCGGCGCGGCGCAGGGTGTCGGCGCCGACCTCGGAGAGGCCGATGTGGCGGACGTAGCCGGCCTTCACCAGGTCGGCGATGGCGCCGACGGTCTCCTCGATCGGGACGTCCGGGTCGAGACGGGCCGGGCGGTAGACGTCGATGTGGTCGGTGCGCAGGCGGCGCAGGGTGTAGGCGAGTGCGGTCTTGGTGGCGGCCGGGCGGGCGTCGTAGCCGAGCCACTGGCCGTCCGGGCCGCGTTGGGCGCCGAACTTCACGCTGATCTGCACGCCGTCGCGGTCGCGGCCGCGCAGGGCCTCGTGGATCAGCAGTTCGTTGTGGCCCATGCCGTAGAAGTCGCCGGTGTCGAGGAGGGTGACCCCGGCGTCCAGCGCGGCGTGGATGGTGGCGATGCTCTCGGCCTCGTCGGCGGGGCCGTAGAGGTCGGACATGCCCATGCAGCCGAGGCCGAGGGCGGAGGTGACGGGGCCGGAGGTGCCGAGGCGGCGCTGGGCGGGGCGGGAGGTCGAGGTCATGAGGGCTCCAGGGCGTGCGGTGCCGGGTGGGCGAAGGGCGGTGTGACCCGGGTCTCACTATGGCATGACAGCGAACAGATTTCAAAATCTGTTCGCTGTCTTTTGTCATTTGTTCGCCCCGGACACGATCACGTCGTAGCGCTCGCCGCCGGTCCCTCCGGTCTGGATCGTGGCGTCGGCCGCCTCCGGCAGCTCCTCCACCCGGCATGCCGACAGCCGCAGTTCCACCCCCGGCCGGCGGGCGGCCAGGACCAGGTCCTCCCGCAGCCGGTCGGCGAACCGCGGGTTCGCCTCGACCACGTGCAGCCAGTTGCCCGGGCGCAGCACCCGGGCCAGCCGGCGGGTCACCACGCCCGTTCCGGCCCCGACCTCCAGTACCGAGATCGGCCGGTTCGGGCGACTGGTGGCCGGTACCACCAGCGCGTCCACCAGGTCCGGGCCGCTCGGCGCCAGCGCGCCGGTGTCGTGGAAGGTACGCAGCGCCTCGGCGAGGAACAGCAGGCGGTCGCCGCCGTGCGGTGAGGGGTCTGAACTGCGGTGCCGTGGAGGGGCGTCGATCCTGGGGCTGAGCTGTCCGGTCGTCATGTCGCCGACGCTAGGGAGGCCGCCGCGGCCGCGGATCGGCCGGTGAGCGGCGCCCACCCCGACGAAAGTAGAGGGTGCGGCTGTCCGGGAGAAGGGGGCACCGGGCCGGCGCCCGCCCGTAGCATCGAGCGAGCGGACGCGAACCGACGCGAACGTGCGCCAACTGACGCCAACTGACGCCAACTGACGCCAGCGGACGGGGCGGACGGGGCGGACGGGGCGGATGGGGCGGATGGGAGGAGCCCGATGCGCACAGGTCTGCTCGGCTGGTACGGCCCGGACCAGCGCCCCTGGGTCGGCAGCCTGCTGCTGTTCGGCATCCTCGCCCTCACCGCTGAGGAGGGCCTCTTCCAGTGGCTGCACGCCGACGGCCCGCTGCGCCTGCCCCGGACCGTGGTGGCCGCGCTCTCGCTCCTGTTCGCCCGTTGCCACCCGGCCGTCTCGGCCGTCCTGCCGGTGCTCACCGGCAGCCTCTTCAACCGGGCCTTTCCCGGCCTGTTCAGCGTCTTCCACCTCGCCTCCCTCGGCCGGACCGGTCCAGCGGTGACCGGAGCTGCGGTCATCGTGCTGGTCAGTGCGGCCCGGGCCGACTCGTTGGCCGACTGGACAGACACCACAGGCTCCCAACTGCTGCTCCAGGTAGCTGTGTTGTCTTTCGGACTGTGGCTGCACAGCCGCCGGGTGATGATCCGCACCCTGCGCGAGCGGGTCGAAATCCCGCGCCGGGAGCGGGAGTTGCGTGCCGAACAGGCCCGATTGGCCGAACGCGCCCGGATCGCCCGGGAGATGCACGACGTGCTGGCCCACCGACTGAGCCTGCTGGTGCTGCACGCCGGAGTGCTGCGCGACCAGGCCAGGGCCGGTACCGTTGCCGCGGATCCGAACCGGCTCACCCACCGGCTCGAACTGCTGCACACCGCCGCCGCCCGCTCGCTCGACGATCTGCGCGACGTCCTGGGCGCCCTGCGCGCCGACCCGCCGGAGCCGACAGCCGCCGAGGCCGACCCGCCCGTACCCGCCGGGGCCGTGCGCGTTCCGGCGCCTGCCCTGCGCGACCTCACCGACCTGGTCGGAGAGGTGAATCAGGCCGGGCAGTGGGTCCAACTCGTCCTCTCCGGCGACCCGGAGGCCGTGCCCACCACCCACCGGCTCGCGGTGCACCGGGTCGTTCAGGAGGCGTTGACCAATGCCCGCAAGCACGCGCACGCCGCACCCGTCGTCGTCCGGGTCGGCTACGGCACGCCGGCGACCACCGTTGAGGTCCGCAACGGTCCGGGCGAGGCCGCGTCGAACGGGCCGGGCGTCGGCGGCGGGTACGGGCTGGTGGGGCTCGGCGAACGGGTCGGCGCGCTGGGCGGCCACCTGGACGCGGGGCCGGACGGCGCCGGCGGCTTCCGGCTCTCCGCCCGGCTGCCCGTGCCGGACCGGCGGCCGCAGGCGGCTCCGGATCCCTCCCCGCCCCTTGTGCCTGCGCGGGTGGACGGTTCGAACCCGCGGCCCCGGCGGTCGCGGCCGGAGTCCCCGGGCTCGAAGCCCCCGCCCCCGCCGCCGCACGTGCCCCCGCACCCGCAGCCGAAGGACCACGGATGATCCGCACGATGGTGGTCGACGACGACGCACTGGTGCGCCTCGGCCTGGTCGACCTCCTCGCCCAGGACCCCGCGCTGACCGTGGTCGCCGAGGCCGCCGACGGACTGCAGGCGGTCGAGCTCGCCCGAGGCCGCCGGATCGACGTCGCGCTGATGGACATCCGGATGCCCCGGCTCGATGGGATCGCCGCCACCCGGCGGCTGCGTCAACTCCCGGACCCACCACGGATCATCGCGCTCACCACCTTCGACCTGGACGAGTACGTGTACCAAGCGCTCGCCGCCGGGACGGACGGTTTCCTGCTCAAGGACACCCCGCCCGCCGAGATCGCCCGCGCCGTGCACGTGGTCGCCGCCGGGCAGGGGATGCTGCACCCCGCGGCCGCGCGACGGCTGATCGACCGGTACCACCGGGTCGGGGCGCCCCGGGCCGTCGCCGCCCGAGGCCGGGTCGCCGGGCTCACCCCGCGCGAGACCGACGTGCTGCGCGAACTCGCCGACGGGCTGTCCAACGCGGAGATCGCAGGCGTGCTGGGGATGCGGGAGAGCACCGTCAAGGCGCACGTCAGTCGGATCCTGACTGCACTCGGCGTGGCCAACCGGGTTCAGGCCGCGCTGCTCGCGCGCGATGCGGGGCTGGTCGGGGACGGCGCCTGAGGGCGGGGGCTCGTGAGGGCAGGACGGGGCGCAGCGTCGGTCGGCGTTCACGCGGATGCTTCCCGGGCGTCGGTTCGGGCCGCGTCGCGGGCTTCCCTGAGCCGTCGCGTGCCTCCGGTTCGTACCGCCCGCTGAGCCGATGTCACCCATCCGGCGTGGAAATGCCGTGCCTTGCCGGTTTGCGCTGCCGAACCCGGGCGGCGGGTCCATGGTGGAGATGGGCGTGATCCGGCGACCGCGCCCGCGCGCCGATCCGGGCCCGCTGCGCCGAGCGCCCGCCGCTTCCTCCGACGGGTGCCCGAGGTCGGGGCCCGTACCGGCACGTTGGGAACAGGGCCACCTCGCAGGAAACCGGACGGTTCTTCTAGGCTCACATCTCGGCTTCCCTGCGGCGGTCCGGCCACTGCGCCCGCCGCGAGGAAGCCGCCGTGCACGGGGCTCCGGGCGGACCGGGGCACCGGATCGAGCGAGGAGGACGCAATGTCAAGCACGCCGCCCAGCCGTTCCACCGCACTTGGGCCAGACGGACCGGTCCGACGGGGCGTCCAACCTCCCGGCCGAGCGGTGCGGCCCGGCCGGGCCTGGTACCCGGGCGGGAGCGGTCGGCCGGTCCGGCCACTGAATACCGGCTACGGCCGCGGAGGCGAGCGTTGAGTCCCCAGGTCGTCGGGCCGCCGGCCGCGCAGGGTGCCGCCGCCGAACCCGACCACGCACCCGTGGCCGTTCCGGCCGCCGTCGGCGGCGAAGCCATGGCCGCCGCGGCCGGCTCCACTGCCGGTCATGCCAATTCCAGTACCACCGCTGCTGCGGGCGCCCTTACCTCCGGCAACACTGCCTCTGGAACCATCGCCTCCGCCAGCGCCGCCTCTGTCAGCACCGCCTCCGCCAGCACCGCCGCCTCCGGAACCACCGCGGCCCTGCCCGGACTGCCGCAGGCGCTCAGTGCCCGGGCCCGCACCCTCGCGGGTGCCGTCCGGCGGCGCTGCGCGGACCTCGCCCGGATGGAGTCACCGAGTGGAGACGCGCCACGACTCGACGCGCTCGCCGAGGAGTTGGCCGCCGGGTTCCGCGCCACCGGGGCCACCGCACGCCGCGAGCCCGGGCCGGCCGGCGACCACCTCGTGATCGAGTGGGAGGGCCGGGACGAGACCCTGCCGCACCTGCTGATCGTCGGCCACCACGACACCGTCTGGCCGGTCGGCACCCTGGCGGACTGGCCGGTGGCCGAGCAGGACGGTCGGCTCACCGGGCCCGGCGTGGTCGACATGAAGGGCGGACTGGCCGTCCTGGAGGGCGCGTTGGCGCTGCTCGCGGACCTGGGGGAGCGACCGCACCGCACCGTGCGGCTGGTCGTGGTGTCCGACGAGGAGGTCGGCAGTCCGGACGGGCGGCGCCTGGTCGAACGCCAACTACGCGGCGCGGCAGCTGTTCTGGGGCTGGAGCCGCCGCACCCGGACGGGCGGCTGAAGACCGCGCGGCGAGGCAGCACCCGGGTGCGCCTCACCGTCACCGGGCGGGAAGCGCACGCGGGCAACGACGCCCACGACGGGGTGTCGGCGGTGGACGAGCTCGTCGATCAGCTCGTGCTCGTCCGCGGCCTCGCGGGCCAGCCCGGAACCGAGCTCAACGCCGGTCGGATCAGCGGGGGTTCGCGGGCCAACGTGGTGGCCGGACGGGCCGAGGCCGAGCTCGGCCTGCGGTTCTCCACCGCCGAGGCGCAGCGCCGTACGCTCGACAACCTCGCCCGGCTGACCGCGCTGCGGCCGGGTGCGCGGGTGCGCACCGAGGTGCTGTCCAGTCGGCCGGCCTGGCCCGAGCGGACCGGCAACCCGCTGCTCAGGCACGTGCGTTCGCTCGCCGCTGTGCTCGGGCAGCAGCTGGACGGTGCCCCGGCGGGAGGGGCCGGGGACACCAATCTGCCCGGCTCGCGCGGACTGCCGACGCTGGATGGCTTCGGCGCGGTAGGTGCCGGTGCGCACGCCCGGCACGAATACATCCGGCTGGACCAGCTAGCGCCGCGGATCGCCCTGCTGGCGGCGCTGCTCGCCGTTCCGCTGCCCCGGCTGCGGAACCGCGGGGAGGGGTGAGCCGAGACGGAAAGCTGACAGAAGACGGCTGACAGAAGACAGTTAACGGATGACAGCTGACAGATTTCAGATTCTGTCAGCTGTCATCCGTTTTCCGTTCCCTTCCCTTGCCATCCCTCCGCCCCGCCGCGCACAATGGTACCGACCGAACGGTCAGTCGGTTGGTGCCCGGGTGCCAGCGCAGGGAGCCCGAGCAGGGAACACGAGAGGGGACCGTGGTGACAGCAGAGGTGGCCGAGGCGGTCCCGGCGCAGACGCCGGAGGACCGGTTCGACGCGGTGATCGCCGCCGAGCAGCGGATCGAGCCCAGAGACTGGATGCCGGACGCCTACCGGGCCACCCTGATCCGGCAGATCGCCCAGCACGCCCACTCCGAGATCATCGGCATGCAGCCCGAGGGCAACTGGCTCACCCGGGCCCCCTCGCTGCGCCGCAAGGCCATCCTGCTGGCCAAGGCCCAGGACGAGGCGGGCCACGGCCTCTACCTCTACGCCGCAGCCGAGACCCTCGGCGTCGACCGCGCCGAACTCACCGAGAAGCTGATCAGCGGCCGCCAGAAGTACTCCTCGATCTTCAACTACCCCACCCTCACCTTCGCCGACGTCGGCGTGATCGGCTGGCTGGTGGACGGCGCCGCGATCTGCAACCAGGTCCCGCTCTGCCGCTGCAGCTACGGTCCGTACGCCCGCGCGATGGTGCGGATCTGCAAGGAGGAGTCCTTCCACCAGCGCCAGGGCTACGAGCTCCTGATGACGCTGATGCGCGGCACCGACGCCCAGCGCCGGATGGTCCAGGACGCGGTCGACCGCTGGTGGTGGCCGTCGCTGATGATGTTCGGTCCCTCGGACGCCGAGTCGCCGAACACCGCCCGCTCGATGGCCTGGCGGATCAAGCGCCACACCAACGACGAGCTCCGTCAGCGCTTCGTCGACATGACCGTTCCGCAGGCCGAGCACCTGGGCGTCACCCTCCCGGACCCCGAGCTGCGCTGGAACGAGGGGCGCGGCGGCTGGGACTTCGGTGAGCCGGACTGGTCCGAACTGACCAGGGTCATCCACGGCCAGGGCCCGTGCAACGCCCAGCGGGTCGACCGCCGCCGGGCCGCCCACGAGGACGGCGCCTGGGTGCGCGAGGCGGCCGTCGCGTACGCGGCCAAGCGCGCCGCCGAACAAGCCGCACCCGCCGAGCGGCACACCCCCGAACAGGAGAACTGAACGTGACCGAGTCCAAGGCCGGCTGGCCGCTGTACGAGGTGTTCGTCCGCCCCCGACGCGGCCTGAACCACGTCCACGTCGGCTCGCTGCACGCCTCCGACGACCGGATGGCGCTGCTCGCCGCCCGTGACCTGTACACCCGTCGCAACGAGGGCGTCAGCCTCTGGGTGGTCCGCTCGGACGCGATCACCGCCTCCACCCCGGACGAGCGCGACCCGTTCTTCGAGCCCAGCGGTGACAAGGTCTACCGCCACCCGACCTTCTACGACATCCCCGAGGATGTCCCGCACATCTGACGGGGGAGCCACCGTGCACGACCACACCACGTCCACCACCGAGGACGACCACGTCTACCTCAGCCTCGCCGGAGCCACCCCCGGCCCCGAGGGCGAGGGCCGCTGGGCGTACGGGACTGGCTTCGCCGACCCGCTGCTCGGCGTGGACACCGCCCTGCCCGCCGGCCTGGCCGGCGCCGATCTCGCCGCCTACTGCCAGATGCTCGGCGACGACGCCCTGGTGCTCGCCCAGCGGCTGATCGAGTGGTGCACCCGGGCGCCCGAGCTGGAGGAGGAGGTCGCGCTCGCCAACCTCGGCCTCGACCTGCTCGGCCAGGCCCGTCTGCTGCTCACCCGGGCCGGCCAGGCGGACGGCTCCGGCCGCACCGAGGACGACCTGGCGTACTGGCGGGAGGAGCACGAGTTCCGCAACGTCCGCCTGGTGGAGACTCCGAACGGCGACTTCGCGTACTCGATCGCCCGGCTGCTGCTGTTCTCCACCGCCCGCGGCGCGCTGTACGAGGCGCTGGCCGCGCACCCCGACCCGGTGCTGGCCGCGGTCGCCGCCCGGGGCGTCAAGGAGCTGGCGTACCACCGCGAGTACGCCACCGCCTGGACGCTGCGGCTCGGCGACGGCACGTCGTACTCGGCGGAGCGGATGCAGGCGGGGCTGGACGCGGTCTGGCCGCTGCTGGAGGAGCTGTTCACCGCGCACCCGGTGGAGCTGCGGGTGGGTGTCGACCCGGCGGAGCTGCGCGAACCGGTGCTGCGCGAGCTCGCGGCCGTGATCGCCGAGGCCGGGCTGACCGTGCCGGACGTGCCGCCGCTGGCCACCGTGCTGGGCCGGGCCGGCCGGGACGGGGTGCACACCGAGGCGCTCGGCCCGCTGCTCGCCGAGCTGCAGGTGGTGGCCCGCGCACACCCGGGGGCGACGTGGTGACCGGCACCGCGGGGACCGTCGGCAGCGTCGGCACCGTGCGCGACCTGGCCTGGTCGGTCGCCGCAGCCGTGCCGGACCCGGAGCTGCCCATGCTCACCCTGGCCGACCTGGGCGTGCTGGCCGAGGTCGAGGTGGACGGCGCCAGCGGCACGGTGACCGCCTGGCTGACCCCGACCTACTCGGGCTGCCCTGCCGTCGCCGAGATGGCCGCCGACGTCGACCGCCGGCTGCGCGCCGCCGGGTACCCGGACGTCCGGGTGCGGCTGCGGCTGGACCCGCCGTGGTCCACCGACCTGATCACCGCCGAGGGCCGCCGCAAGCTCGCCGAGGCGGGCATCGCCCCGCCGCGTCCGACCTCGGCCGTCGCGTCCGCGCCCGGGCCGGTCCCGCTCGCCCTCGGCCCTACCCGCACGGGAGCCGCGACCCCCGTGCCCTGCCCGCACTGCGGCGGCAACGACACGGAGGAGCTGTCCCGCTTCGGCTCCACCGCCTGCAAGGCGCTCTGGCGCTGCCGCGCCTGCCGCGAGCCGTTCGAACGCGTCAAGGAGATCTGAGAATGCCCGCCGCCTCGCCCGCCTCCGCCTCGCCCGCCGCTTCCACGGTCTCCACGGTCTCCACGGACTCCACGGCCGCCATGGAGGCTGTCCGCCCGGCCCGCCGTCCGAGCTTCCACCGGCTGCGGATCGACCGGGTGGAGCGGCTCTGCGAGGACGCCGTGGCGGTGACCTTCGCGGTGCCGGACGACTTGGTGGCCGCGTACGCGTTCCGGCCCGGGCAGACCCTGACCCTGCGCAAGGTGGTGGACGGCGCCGACGAGCGCCGCTCGTACTCGATCTGCGCCCCCGTCGGCGGGCCGCTGCGGATCGCCGTCCGCGAGGTGCCCGGCGGACTGTTCTCGCGCTGGCTGGTGCGCGAGGCCCGGCCCGGCGAGGAGGTCGAGGTGCTGACCCCGTCCGGCCTGTTCACCCCCGAACTCGGCGTCCCCGCCGACCACGTGCTGCTCGCGGCCGGCTCCGGCATCACCCCGATGCTGTCGATCGCCGCCTCGGTACTGGCCGCCGACCGTCGCTCCACCGTCACCCTGCTCTACGGCAACCGGCGCAGCGACACCGTGATGTTCGCGGACGAGCTGGCCGACCTGAAGGACCGCTACCTCGGCCGCTTCCAGCTGGTGCACGTGCTCTCCCGGGAGACCAGGGACGCCGAACTGCTCAGCGGACGGCTGGATCCGGAGCGGGTCCGGGCGCTGCTGGCGGCGCTGGTGGACGTCGGCGGTGTCGGGCACTGGTGGCTGTGCGGTCCGTTCGGCATGGTCGCCGGGGCGAAGGAACTGCTCGCCGAACTGGAGGTGCCGGGCGAGCGGGTGCACCAGGAGCTGTTCCACGCCCAGGACGAGCCGCTCGCCGAGCGCGACGAGGACTGGGACCGCGCGGACGGCGACGCCGAGGGCGCGCCCGGCGAGCGCAGCGAGGTCACCGTCGTCCTCGACGGACGCGGCAGCACCCTCACCCTTCCGCGAGACCGCTCGATCCTGGACGGCGCCCAGCGCTCCCGCCCCGACCTGCCGTTCGCCTGCAAGGGCGGGGTCTGCGGCACCTGCCGGGCCCTGGTCACCGAGGGCGAGGTGGAGATGCGCCGCAACTTCGCGCTGGAGGAGAAGGAGCTGGCGGCCGGCTACGTCCTCACCTGCCAGGCCCGCCCGCTCACCGACCGGGTCACGGTCGACTACGACCGCTGATCCGCGGTGGTTCAGCCGGCGACGGGGACCTGCGCGCGCTCGTCCGGGGTCCCCGTCGTCGTCTCATTCGCCGTCCCCTCCGTCGTCAGCTTCGCCGGGTCACCGAGCAGCCTGACCAGGTCGTTGACGGCGGCGCGGCCGGCCCGGTTGGCGCCGATGGTGCTGGCGGACGGGCCGTAGCCGACCAGGTGGACGCGCGGGTCGGCGGTGGCGCGGGTGCCGGTGAGCGCGATGCCGCCGCCGGGGGAGCGCAGGCCGAGCGGGGCGAGGTGGCCGACCTCGGGGCGGAAACCGGTCGCCCAGACGATCGCGTCCACCGCCGTTTCCTGCGTGCCCCAGGCCACTCCGTGCTCGGTGAGCCGGTCGAACATCGGTCGGCGGTGCAGCGCCCCCAGCTCCTGCGCGCGGCGGTAGGCGACGGAGGGGCCGAGTCCGGTCACGCTCACCACGCTGCGCACCGGCAGCCCCTGACGGACCCGCTCCTCGACCTTGGCGACCACCGCGCGACCGTACTCGGGGGTGAACGGGCCCTCGTGGTAGACCGGTTCGGAGCGGGTGACCCAGACCGTCTCGGCCACCGCCGCCACCTCCGACAGCACCTGGATCGCCGAGGCGCCGCCGCCCACCACCAGGACGCGCTTGCCCGCGAACTCCTCGGGGCCGCGGTACTCGGCGTAGTGCAGCTGACGGCCCGCGAAGTGGCCAGGGTAGTGCGGGAGGAAGGGGCGGGTCCAAGTACCGGTGGCGTTGATCAGTGCCCGGGTCGACCAGGTGCCGTGGTCGGTCTCGACCAGCAGCCGGGAGTCGGGGCGCTCGGACTCGGCGCGCACGGCCCGAACCGCGACCGGGCGCACGACTGGGAGCGCGTGCCGGGCCTCGTACGCCGTGAAGTACCCCGGCACCACCTCGCGCGCGCGGGCCTCGGGGTCGGGCGCCGGGAGCTCGGCGTCCGGGAGGTCGTGGAAGCCGTGCACGGTGGCCATCCGCAGCGACGGCGAGCGGTGCGCCCAGGCGCCGCCGGGGGTGGGGTTGGCGTCGAGGACGACGAAGCCGCCGTCGGCTCCCTCCCGGTAGGGGGCGAAACCGCGGCGGCGGAGGTGGTAGGCGGCGGACAGTCCCGCCTGCCCGGCGCCCACCACCAGGACGTCCACGAGCCGCTGTCGGGCCTCGTTGGTTGCACCCGCGCTCGTTGCACCCTCGTTCGTTGCACTGTAAACAGTCACGCCGGTGAAACATCGGGGGCCGGGTGGCTGTTCCCGTGACGGCCGGGCTCCGGCGGGGGAGCGGCCTCAGCCGATCGGGGAGATCACCGCGGCGGTGCCGTACGCGCAGACCTCGGTGCCGACGTCCGCCGCCTCGGTCACGTCGAAGCGCATCATCAGGACCGCGTTCCCGCCGCGCGCCTTGGTCTGCTCGATCAGCCGCTGCATCGCCTCGTTGCGGCTCTCCACCAGGGTCTTCGTCAGACCCCGCAGCTCGCCGCCGATCAGTGACTTCAGCCCGGCGCCGATCTGGCTGCCGATGTGCCGGCTGCGCACCGTGAGTCCGAACACCTCGCCGATCATGTGGTCGACCCGGAAGCCGGGGATGTCATTGGTGGTCACGACCAGGACGTCGGCGTTCGGGCCCTGCCCGCCGCCGTACTCGTTGATGTCAGCCATGCGGTCCATCCTGCCGGTGGCGTGCGTCCGAGTGACAGAGGCGCGGCGGGGCGCTGGCCGAGATGGTCTCCGGAAGCTGGTTCAGACCGGTGATCGGGCGGCGGAAAAGCCGTACCGTAGCCCCATGGGCGAGCGAAGCGATCATCCGCAGGGGCCGGGCGCGGCGGAGTACTCCGGCGCGCCGGAGATCGAGGCGACGGTGGTGCTGGGCCTGCGTATCACCGACTGGCCGGCGCTGCGCGCGGCCGCGATCAGGGCCGTCGAGGAACTGGACTTCGAGGGCATCGACCCGGCCGGCCAGCGCCGCGAACTGCTGCGCGAGGTCGCCGAGGACGCCAACGCGGCGCTCGGCGCGCTGCTGCACCCGGACCGGCTGGTGGCCGCGATCCCCGGAGTCGAGGCGCTCGGCGGCACGCTGGAGATCAGCGTCACCGAGGACTTCACACCGGACTTCGCCGAGCTGTTCCCGCTGGACGGCGAGGACGAGGACGGCGGCGGCGCGGGCGCGGACTGGACCCTCACCCCGCGCACCGCCTGCCTGCTGCACGCCCAGCTGCTCGGCCTGGCCGACGCCGCCTACGACGACCTCGACGAGCACGGCGACGACCCGGTCGTCGACGGAGAGGACGTGGACTGGACGGTCTTCGCCCGGCTGCCCCAGCGCACCTGGCGGCTCCAGCGGAGCTGGCGACGCGCGATGGCCCGCGCCTTCGACGACCTGGCCGACGACCTCGCCCTCGGCGAATGGCCGCTGCCGCGCTGCCTGGCCGAGGAGCTCGCGCTGCGGATGGCGCTGGTGGACGCCCGGGCGCTGCTCGGCTCCCAGCCCGAATCGGTGGCCGACATGATGGGCGACCTGCCGGCCGACCTGTACGACTACGACTGGGACGGTTGCCACGACGAGCTGTTCGGCGTGTACGGGCCGGACGACGGGGACCCGGAGCTCGGCGCGGAGCAGCGCACCGAACTGCTGCTGGCGGCGACGCATCCGGAGGGGTGGTTCCTGATGTACGAGGACGCGGAGGAGCGGGACCCGCAGCGCGGGTACCGGCGCTGAGCGGGCGTCGGATCGGGTCGGGTCGGTGGCGCGGCTCGCCGCTCGGGCGGGGCGGTGAGTGGGCGGCTAGGCTGCGGGCATGTCCGATGTGTCTGGTATGAGAGGTGTGCCCTCGGGGGAGTCGCTGGCGGGGGAGTCGCCCTCGGGGGAGTCGGCGCCGGAGGGCTCGGTGCCGGAGGAGTCGGCGCTGAGTCGGATCGCGCTCGGGCTGGACGGGGTGCGGGCGGCGCAGCGCGGGCGGACCGCCGAGGCGCGGGCCAGCTTCGAGGCCCTGTGGGAGGAACTGGGGGAGCGGGACGTCTTCCACCG
This sequence comes from Kitasatospora sp. NPDC001683, assembly GCF_053596495.1. NCBI lineage: Bacteria > Bacillati > Actinomycetota > Actinomycetes > Kitasatosporales > Streptomycetaceae > Kitasatospora > Kitasatospora sp. NPDC001683. The sequence continues at coordinate 125,844 of NZ_JBSFGK010000003.1, read as the reverse complement.
CTGCGTCCTGGCGCACTATCTGGCCGATCTGCAGGACGACCCCCGGGCGGAGCTGGAGTGGGACCGGCGGGCCCTCGCGGCGGCCGACTCGCTGACCGCCGAGCGCGCCGCCACGTACGAGTCAGCCCTCCAGGTGCGGGCCTTCTATCCCTCGCTGCACCTCAACCTGGCCTCCGACCACCTCAAGCTCGGTGAGCCCGACCTCGCGCGCGAGCAGCTCGAGCGCGCGGTGCGGAGTCTGGACGCGCTGCCGGAGGATGCGTACGGCGCGGGGATCCGGACGGCGGTGGACGAACTGCGGCAGCGGCTGCGCTGAGCCCAAGCGGCCTCGCTGAGCCCGGCTGTCGGGCCAGGGGGCAGAACATGGGGGTGGACTGCGGGCTGGCATGCTGGACGGGTGACTTCTCCGTTCGATGCCCCGGCCCTCGTTGCCACCCCCGATGACGTCTCCGACGTCGCTGACGTTTCCGACCCTGCGGAACGCGATGCGCTGCCCCAGTACGTGCTGCCGCTGGTCGTCCGGCTGGAGCGGGCCACGCCGCCGGGGCGGACGGATGCGCTGGAGACCTCGGCGCGGGCGGTGCTGACGCTGCTCGCCGATCCCCGGGTGACCGAGGTGGACGGCGAGTGGGCCGCGCGGGTCGCGGCCTGGGAGGACGCCCGGATCCGCAAGGTGGTCCGGCGGGCCCGGGGCGGGGAGTGGCGCCGGGCGCAGGAGCTGCCGGGCATCACGATGCGAGGGCAGGAGGCGGAGGTGCGGGTGTTCCCGCCGATCCCGCTGGACGGCTGGCCGAAGGAACTCGCCAAACTGCAGGTCTCCGGGACGGACCTGGAGGAGGCCGCCGAGGTCGGTGCGCCCGATCCGGAGCTGCCGGTGTTGTGGCTCAACCCGGAGCTGGAAATGAGCGCGGGCAAGACGATGGCCCAGACCGGGCACGCGGCGCAGCTCGCTTGGTGGCGGCTGGACGCGGCGCAGCGCAAGGAGTGGGCGGAGTCGGGCTTCGCGCTCGCGGTCCGCACGGCTGCGCCGCAGGCGTGGGAGGAACTGGTCCGCAGCGGGCTGCCGGTGGTCCAGGACGCGGGCTTCACGGAGATCGCGCCGGGTAGCTGCACGGTGATCGCGGAGCACCCGGCGCTGCGGTGACGGCGAACAGATCACAGCGAACAGATGACAGATTTCGAAATCTGTCATCTGTCATCTGTCATCTGTTCGCTGTCTGCGCCCGCTTGTCCGTTGCCCCTGTTCCCTGTTCCCCGTTCCCCGTTGCGCGGTCGCCCGCTACTCGCCCGAGGCCTGGTAGCGCCGCATCGCCCGGAGGCCGCCGTACGCCGCTGCCGTCGTCCAGAGTGCCATGATCAGCAGCCCGGTCCAGTGGCCGTAGTGGATGCCGGGTTCGGTGTGGGTGCGCATCGCGTAGAGGCCGGCCCGGTCGGGCAGGAACTGGCCGACCTCACGCACGCCGGGGATCGCGGCCAGCCAGGTGGTGCCGAGGAAGACCATCGGGGTGAGCAGGCCGAGCGCCGCGCTGAAGTTGCCCAGCATCGCGGTCAGTCCGAGGCAGATCAGCACCATCATCGGGTGGTAGAGCACCCCGGCGAGGAAGCTGCGGGCCAGTCCGGGGGTGGAGAGGTCCAGGCCTGCGGTGGCGTCGACGGCGAGGAAGCAGCCCGCCGTGGAGGCCAGCCCCACCAGCAGGCCCAGTCCGGCACCGAGCGCGATCTTGGCGGCGTACAGCCGGCCGCGCCGGGGGACGGCGGTGAGTGACGTGCCGATCATGCGGGTGTTGAACTCCTGCCCCATCAGCAGGATTCCGAGGCAGGCCACGGCCACGTGGCCGAACAGCAGGCCGTAGAAGATCCCGTCGGCCGGGTCATCGCCGGGGGCGTGGTCCTTCGTCGAGTAGGCGGCGTTGACGGCCGTGGTCACCCCGACGGTGATGACCACGGCGGTCAGCGGTGCCGCCCACTGCGAGGGCAGGGTGGTGAACTTGATCCGTTCGGCGCGCAGGGCGTTGCCGAGGCTCATCCTCATCTCTCCTTCGCTCAGGGTCACTTGGCGCGCCGCCGCATCGCCCGCAGTCCGCCGTACGCCGCCAGTGCCGTCCAGAACGCCATGATCGCCAGCCCGGTCCAGTGCCCGTACGCGAGCTGCGGGTCGTCGACGTAGCGCAGCGCGTACTGGCCGGCCCGGTCGGGGAGGAACTGGAACACCTCGCGCAGCCCGGGCACGCCCGCGAGCAGCGGCGAGAGCAGGAAGACGGTCGGGGTCAGCAGGCCCATGGCGGCGGTGAGGTTGCCGAGCAGCGCGGTCACGCCGAGGCAGAACACCACCAGGAACGCCGGGTAGAGCACGCCGGCCGTGGCCGCGCGGGCGAAGGCCGGGCCGTGCCAGTCGGCGGGGACGGTGGCCGCGTACCCGGTGTACGCGCCCGCCGTACCGGCCGCGCCCGCGCCGAGCCCGATCAGCGCACCCAACGCCAGCTTGGCGCCGTACAGTCGGCCGGGCCGGGGGACCGCGGCGAGCGAGACGTCGATCATCCGGGTGTTGAACTCCTGGCCGATCAGCAGGACTCCGAAGGCGACCAGGGCGGCCTGGCCGAAGTTGAGTCCGTAGAAGACGCCGACGCCCGGATCGTCGGTGATGCTGTGGTCGGCGCGGCCGAGCGCCGCGCCGACGGCCGTGGTGGCACCGGCGGTGAGCAGCACGGCGAGCAGCGGCGGGACCCAGAGCGAGCGGAGGGTGCTGAGCTTGATCCGCTCGGCGTGGAAGGCCCGGGACAGGACGCTCACGCGGCGGCCTCCGCGCGGTACTCGACGCTGTCCGCGGTCATCCGCATGAACGCCTCCTCCAGCGAGTCCTGTCGGACCGCGATCTCGTACAGCACCACGCCGTGCTCGGCGGCCAGGGCGGCGATGCGCTCGGGTTCGGCGCCGGTCACCTCCCAGGCGCCGCCGTCGACTTCGACCGCGTCGAGGCCGTGACCGGGCCCGCCGAGCAGCGCGGCCAACTTGGTGGCGTCCACCGCCCGGACCCGGATCCTGGTGCGGCCGTGGCGGTCGATGAACGCCGAGGTGGCGGCGTCCGCGAGCAGCCGGCCGCGGCCGATCACCACCAAGTGGTCGGCGGTGAGGGCCATTTCGGTCATCAGGTGGGAGGAGACCAGCACCGCCCGTCCCTCCGCGGCCAGTTCGCGCAGCAGGGTGCGGATCCAGCGGATGCCCTCCGGGTCCAGGCCGTTGACCGGTTCGTCCAGCAGCAGCACCGGCGGGTCGCCGAGCAGTGCGGCCGCCACTCCGAGGCGCTGGCGCATCCCGAGCGAGAAACCCCGGATCCGCCGCCCGGCGGCCTCCGCCATCCCGACCTGGGCGAGCACCTCGCCGACCCGTCGCTCCGGCAGGCCATTGCTCGCGGCGAGCCAGCGCAGATGGCCCTGTGCCGTCCGTCCGCCGTGCAGCGCCTGGGCGTCCAGCAGTGCGCCCACCTGCCGGAGCGGCTCGGCGAGTTCGGGGTACGGGCAGCCGCCGACCAGGGCGCGCCCGGCGGTGGGGCGGTCCAGGCCGAGGACCAGCCGCATGGTGGTGCTCTTCCCGGCGCCGTTCGGGCCCAGGAAGCCGGTCACCACGCCGGGCCGGACCTCGAACGACAGGTCGTCGACGACCCGCCGGCCGTCGTACTCCTTGGTCAGGCCCTGGATCTCGATCACGGCCGCCCCTTCTCCTCGTAGCTGGTCACCGTCCGTGCTCCGGGCGGTGGTTCCATTCGACCGGAGCGGGCCGGGTGGGCGGATCCCGCCGCAGCGGGGATTCGCCTCCCTCCCGGGAGGGAGCCGGCGGCAACCCGGCGGGGGAACCGGGGGCGCGCGCTGAGCTGGCAGGATGGGGCCGTGCCAAGAATGCCCGCGTTCCGGATCCGGAGCGGAGTGACCAGGATCCTCGCCCCGCTGGTCGCCGGTGCCAGTTACGCCCGGCTGCTGCACCTGCTGGTCGGGTGGATCTTCGCGGGCGTCATCCTGATGATCTACCCGGGGACGTACCAGAAGAGCCTCGGCGCGATCCTGGTGACGGCAGTCTCGCTGGACGTCGTCGTGCTCGCGCTGGTCGCGCTCGTCCCGGCGGCGCGCCGGGCCGAGGGTGTGCAGGCGCGGCTGCTGCTGGTGCCCGACCGCGAGGAGGACATCGGCGTCGAGTCCTCCCGCACCTGGGCCGACCGGCGGCGCACGGCGGGCTGGTTGATCGGGCGGGTGGTGCTCGGTTCCGCGGTCGGCTTCTCGACGGTGTTCGGCCTCGCCCCGATCTTCGACCTGCTGACCGGTCCGCGTGCCTTCTGGTACCTCCCGCTCGCCCCTGTGCTGGCGGTCGGCTTCGGCTGGCTGGTGGTCTGGGCGGGCCGCCTCCAACTCGCCATGGCCGTACGGCTGCTGGGGCCGTCCCCGGCGGAACGGCTGGCGGAGGCCGAGCTGCGGGCCGAACGGCTCCTGGAGCGCAACCGGTTGGCCCGCGAGCTGCACGACTCCATCGGCCACGCGCTGACGGTGACTGTCCTTCAGGCGGGCGCGGCGCGCGAGGTCGGTGACCCGGCCTTCGCCGCCAAGGCGCTCGAGGTCATCGAGGAGACCGGGCGGCAGGCGATGGAGGACCTCGAACGCACTCTGGTCCTGCTGCGCGAGACCCCGGCGGGCGGCGCCGCGCGCAACGCGGTGGCCACCGAGCAGCCCGGCATCGACCAGCTGCCCGCGCTGTTCGACACCGCCCGCGCGGCCGGCAGCCCGGTCGAGGCGAGCATCGAGGTGCCGGCCGGGGTGCTGCCCGGGGTGCTCTCGCGCGAGTCCTACCGGATCGTCCAGGAAGGCGTCACCAACGCGCTCAAATACGCGCCCGGTCAGCCGGTCGAGGTCCAGGTCGCCGTCCGGGACGGGCAGTTGGAGCTGCGCTGCGCCAACCGCCTGGTGGCGGCACCGGGTCGGGGCGGCGGCTCGCGCAAGGGCGGCAAGGGGCTGCGCGGCATCCGCGAGCGCGCCGTGCTGCTCGGCGGAGCGGCCTCGGCCGGGCCGGCCGACCGCCTCGGGCCGCCCGCCGAGGGGACCGGGGAGTGGGTGCTCGACGTCCGGCTGCCCCTACGCTTGGGCTCGTGACGAATGATCTTGCGGGCGACGGTCGGACGGCAGGCGCAGGCGGCACCGGAGTGACCGACATCCTGCTCGCCGACGACGAGGAACTGGTACGGGCCGGGATGCGGGCCGTGCTGGAGGCCCAGGGCGACCTGCGGGTGGTCGGCGAGGCGGCCGACGGCGCGGAGGCGGTGGCGCTGGCCCGCGCGCTGCGCCCGCACGTGGTGCTGATGGACGTCCGGATGCCCGTACTGGACGGTCTGGCCGCCACCCGCGAACTGCTGCGCCCCAGCGCGCCGGGGGAGCGGACGCCGCGGATCCTGGTCGTCACCACCTTCGAGAACGACGACTACGTCTACCAGGCGCTGCGCGCGGGCGCCGATGGCTTCCTGCTCAAGCGCTCCCGCCCGGCGGAGATCGCCCACGCCGTACGGCTGGCGGCGGCCGGAGAGTCGCTGCTGTTTCCGGCCGCGATCCGCCGCCTGGCCGCCGGGCAGGGCAACCCCGCCGCCCGTGCGGCCATGGACCGGGCGGCGCTGACCGGGCGGGAGGCCGAGGTGCTGCGGCTGATGGCGCGCGGGCTGAGCAACGGGGAGATCGCCGAGCGGCTGGTCCTCGGGGTGCAGACGGTGAAGACGCACGTCAGCAGCGTGCTGGCGAAGCTCGGCGCCCGGGACCGGACCCAGGCGGTGATCGCCGCGTACGAGTCGGGCTTCGTCGAGCCCTCGGAGTAGCGGCGGGCGGCCGGTTCGGGCGGTTCGGGCGGGTGGCCGGTTCGGGCGGGGGCGCTACGGGTAGGTCGGCGGGTCAGGCCGGGTAGGCGTGGGTCTGGGTGGCCTTGACCGAGGCCCAGACCGCCGTGCCCGGTGCCAGCCCCAGTTCGGCGACGGCGGCCTGGGTGAGGTCGGCGGCCATCGGCAGGGGGCCGGAGAGTTCGGCGCGCACCTGGTCGCCGTGCAGGTCCAGGCCGGTGACCTCGGCCTGCCACAGGTTGCGGGCGCTGGACTGCGGTCGCTCCCGGTACAGGGTGACGGCGGAGGGCGGGAAGGCCACGAACGCCGGTCCGGACAGCTCCTCGGCGGTGGTCAGGACGGTCCCGTCCGGGAGGGTGACCCGGGTGCCCTCGGCCCGGCCCCGGTACAGGTTGAGGCCGACCAGGCGGGCGATGTAGTCGGTGCGCGGCCGGCGGGCGACCTCCGCCGGGCTCCCGGACTGCACCTCGTGGCCGTCCTCGATCACCACCAGCCGGTCGGCCAGCACCATCGCGTCCAGCGGGTCGTGCGTCACCAGCACCGCCACGGCCTCGAAGTCGGCCAGGTGGCGCCGCAGTTGGGCCCGTACGTCGAGCCGGGTGCGGGCGTCCAGGGCGGCCAGCGGCTCGTCCAGCAGGAGCAGCCGGGGGCGGACGGCCAGGGCCCGGGCGAGCGCCACCCGCTGGGCCTGGCCGCCGGAGAGCCGGCCGGGGCGCACCGCGGCGTGCTCGGCCAGGCCCATCCGCTCCAGCCACGCCGCCGCCTCGGCCCTGGCCTCGCGCTTGGGGCGGCCCTGGCAGCGCGGGCCGAAGGCGACGTTGTCGAGCGCGCTGAGGTGCGGGAAGAGCAGGTAGTCCTGGAACACCACGCCGACCGGCCGCTGTTCGGCGGGGGTGTGCAGGCGCTGGGCCGGGTCCTCCAGGACGCGGCCGTCCAGGCGCAGGTGGCCGTCGGTGAGCGGGAGCAGACCGGCCAGGGCTCGCAGGGCGGTGGACTTGCCGGCGCCGTTCGGGCCGAGCAGCGCGACCACCTCGCCGGGGGCGGCGGTGAGCGCGAGGTCGAGGGCGAAGGCGGCGCGGTCGACCCGCAGGCGGGCGTCGAGGGCGGGGCCGGTGGTGGCCTCGGTGGTGACTGCGATGAGCGGGGCACCGGTGGGGCCCGGGGGGTTCGCGGGGTTCCCGGGGCGCGGGGGGTGCGGGGGGTTCATCGGCTCGGCATCCTGGGTCACGGGGTCGACATCCAGCGGTCGCGCAGGCCGACGAGGACGGCGACGGAGACCACCAGCAGGACCAGCGACAGCGCGATCGCGGCCTCCGGGTCGGACTCCATGGCCAGGTAGACGGCCAGCGGCATGGTCTGGGTGCGGCCCGGGAAGTTGCCCGCGAAGGTGATCGTCGCGCCGAACTCGCCGAGCGCCCGGGCCCAGGCCAGTACGGCCCCGGCTGCGATCCCCGGGGCGATCATCGGCAGGGTGACCCGGCGGAACGCGGTCAGCCGGGAGGCACCCAGGGTCGCCGCCGCCTCCTCGTAGCGGGGGTCGGCCGCCCGCAGGGCTCCCTCGACGCTGATCACCAGGAAGGGCATCGCCACGAAGGCCTCGGCGATCACCACCCCGGTGGTGGTGAAGGGCAGGGTGATGCCGAAGGCCGAGTCCAGCCAGGAGCCGACGATCCCGCGCCGCCCCAGCACCAGCAGCAGCGCCACACCGCCCACCACCGGCGGCAGCACCAGCGGCAGGGTGACCAGCGCCCGGATCAGCCGCCGGCCTGGCAGCTCGGTGCGGGCGAGCAGCCAGGCCAGCGGGACGCCGAGGACCAGCGAGACCGCCGTGGCGGCCGTCGCGCAGATCAGCGACAGCTTCAGGGCGTCCCAGACGGCGGTGCTGGTGAGCTGCTCGGACAGACCGCTCCACGGCGCCCGGATCAGGAGCCCGACCAGCGGGAGGATCAGGAACGCCAGGCCGAGCAGCGCCGGGAGCAGCAGCGTGACCGGGACGCGCTGCGAGCCCGGGCGGCGGCGGGTGCTCCGGCGGTATGCGTTTCGGGGGTCCGTGTTCCAGGGGCCCGTGTTCCGGGGGTGTCCGCTTCGGCGGCGCGTGCTCCGGAGCCACGGCAGGGCCTTCGCGGGTCCGGCCGGTGCCTCGGCGATGCCGTCCCGGCCGGGCTCGGCGGCACCGTCCTGGCCGTCGCCGGTGGTGCGGTCCTTCACGGCGCCTGGAAGCCCGCCGCGGTCAGCACCTGCTTGGCCTCGGGGGACTGGACGTAGGCGACGAAGGCGGTCGCGCCGTCCTTGTTCGGCGCCTTGGCGAGGGCGGCGATCGGGTAGTCGTTCACGGCCTTGTCGGCCTCGGGGAAGTCCACACCGTCGATCTTCGCAGCATCGGCCTGCACATCGGTCTTGTACACCAGCGAGGCGTCGACCTCGCCGAGCTCGACCTTGGTGAGCGCGCCCTTGACGTCCTGCTCCAGGGTGACCGGGGTGAGGTTGAGGCCGGCGGCCTTCAGTGCGGTGAGGGCGGCGGCGCCGCAGGGCACCTCCTTCGCGCACAGCGCGACCTTCACGCCCGAGCCGGTGAGGTCCTTCAGGCCCGCGATGTGCTTGGGGTTGCCCTTGGGCACGGCGATGGCGAGGGTGTTCTTGACGAACGTCCTCGGCTCGCCGCTCGCACCGCCCGCGTCGGTCACGGTCTTCATGGTGACGGGGCTGGCGGCGGCGAAAACGTCCGCCGGGGCTCCGGAGTTGATGCTGGCGGCGAGGGCGGAGCTGCCGCCGAAGTTGAAGGTGACCTTGGCGCCCGGGTTGGCGGCCTCGAACTTCTTGCCGAGCTCGGTGAAGGTCTCCTTGAGCGAGGCGGCGGCGAACACGGTGATGGCGCCCTTGGCCTTGGGGGCGTTGCCGGTGCCGCCGTCGGTGCTCGCGGTGCCGGTGGTGCTCGCGTTGCCGGTGGCGGAAGCCGCCGAGGAGGTGGAGGTGGAGCCGGAGGACTTGCCGCCGTCGCTGCCGCAAGCGGTGGCCCCGAGGCTGAGGGCGAGGGCCGCGGCGGTGGCGACGGCGAGTCTGCGGGTGGCGGTGGTGCGGGTGCTCATCGGTGCTTCCCCTCCAGGGTTCGCGCCGGAAGGGGCGCGGAGGCGTGACCGCAGGTGCGGCCAATACGGCGATCATATTGCCGCAGATGCGAGTGATAAATCCTCTGTCGCTTTGCACAGGCGGGGTCGGGCGGGCGGCTCGGGGCCGCTGTGCGAAGGCTCAAACGTGCACGGACGGTTCGGTGCGGACGCGGGGCCGGTTCGGTGCGGCACCGCCTGCGGCAGCGGGGCGGCGCCGCGGGCGGTGGCGGGGGCCGGGGAGGGCGCCCGGCCTGGTGGAAAACCCGTCGCATCCGGGCCGGAGGAGAGGTCAGAGTGGTCGCAGCCCGCAGGTGCGGCCGAGCGTCGGCCGCCCGGGCCCAACGGTCGATCCATGCGGATCCACGGGGAGGAGTCCGTCCATGTCCACGCTGCGAGTCACCGCCGAGAGACTGGTCATCCTGGAGCACCCGAACGCCGATGCCCTGGAGCTGGCGCAGGTCGGCCTCTACCGGGCGGTGGTCGCGAAGGGCGTGTACCGGACCGGCGACCACGCCGTCTACATCCCCGAACAGGCCGTCCTCCCCGATGAGTTGATCGACGAGCTCGGCCTGACCGGCAAGCTGGCCGGCGGCGCGGCGAACCGGGTGAAGGCGGTACGGCTGCGCGGAGAGCTCTCGCAGGGCATCGTCTGCCGGCCCGCCGCGCTGTCCGACACCGACCTGGTCGGGGCCGCCGAGCGGGGCGAGGACTTCGCCGAGCTGCTCGGGATCGTCAAGTGGCGGCCACCGGTGCCGACTTCGATGAGCGGTGAGGTGATCAGCGCACCGGACCTGCTGCCCTGGGTGGACATCGAGAACCTCAAGCGCCACCCCGACGTCTTCGAGCCCGGCGAGCCCGTGGTGCTGACCGAGAAGCTGCACGGCAGCTGCTGCCTGGTCACCTACACCGCCGCCACCGGCGAGGTGCAGGTCTCCTCCAAGGGGATCGGTGCGCAGGGCCTGGCGCTGATCGAGGACGAGCGCAACCTGTACTGGCGGGCCGTGCGCGCGTACGACATCCCTGCGGTGGCGGCCCGGCTGGCCGAACGACTGGGCGCCGAGCGGATCGGCATCTTCGGCGAGGTGTTCGGCGAAGGCGTGCAGGACCTGACCTACGGCGTCTGCGCCCGCACCGACCGACCCGGGTACGCCGCGTTCGACGTGTCGGCGGTGGTGGACGGACAGCTGAACTGGCTGCCGGCCGCCGAACTGCTCGACGGCGAACTGCCGTTGGTGTCCGAACTGTGGCGCGGACCGTTCGACGCCGACACCGTGCTGGCGTACGCGCAGGGCAAGGAGACCCACTCCGGGCGCGAACTCCACCTGCGCGAGGGCGTGGTGGTCCGGCCGGTGGTCGAGCGCTGGAGCCCGCTGCTCGGCGGGCGGGCGATCGCCAAGGTGGTCAGCGACGCGTACCTGACCCGCAAGGGCGGCACCGAGTACGAGTGAGTGCCTTCCGGCGGCTTCCGCCGAGCCTGTGCCGGGGTCTCCGCGGGCGGCTTCCTCGGCTGAATACTCGTCAGTAAGGTTGGGGGTGACCAAGCGCAGCCAGCGCCGAGAAAGTCCAGAAGGAGTGCCGATGGCCACCGCAGCCGCCGTCCCCGGACCGGCCGGGAACCCCCTGGTCGGGTCGCTGTTCGATCTCACCCGCCGTCCGCTGCGCACCTACCTGGCGGCCCGGCGCGACCACGGGGACGTCGTGCGTTTCCAGGCCGGGCCGCCCGGGCTGCGCGCCGAGTTCTACGCGGTGTTCTCGCCCGAGGGCGTGCACCAGGTGCTGGGCGGCGAGGCGGCGAACTTCCGCAAGGAGAACAGCTTCTACGACGAGCTGCGGACCAGTGTCGGCAACGGGCTGCTGACCAGCCAGGACGAGGTCTACCAGCGCCAGCGCCGGCTCATCCAGCCGCTGTTCACCCGGCGCCGGGTGGACGGCTACGCGGACGCGCTCGCGCAGGAGGCGCAGGCGCTCACCGAGCGCTGGCGGGCGGTGCCGGGCGGGGTGGTGGACGCGGCGGAGGAGATGTCGCGGTTCGCGCTGCGCGCGGTCGCGCGGATCCTCTTCGGCGCCGACGTGGAGGAGGCGGTGGAGGTGGTGAACCGCAGCTTCCCGGCGCTCGGCGAGTACATCCTGGAGCGCGGCTTCGCGCCGGTTCGCCTTCCGCGCACCTGGCCGACGCCGAGCAACCGGCGGGGCCTCGAGGCGCAGCGGGCGCTGTACGAGGTGTGCGACCGGATCATCGCCGAGCGGGCCGCGCGCGGGGGCGGCGACGAGGACGCGAACGACCTGCTGACCCTGCTCGGGCGGGCGCGCGGCGAGGACGGCGAGCGGCTGGATCCGGCCGAACTCCGGGACCAGGTCCTGGTGTTCCTGCTCGCCGGGCACGAGACCACGGCCACCTCGCTGGCCTTCGCGCTGCACCTGCTGGCCAAGCACCCGGAGCAGCGCAAGCTCGCCCAGGAGGAGGCGCGGACCGTCCTGGCCGGGCGGGCGCCGACGGCGGCGGACCTGGAACGGCTGCCGTACCTCACTCGGGTGCTCAAGGAGGCGATGCGGCTCTTCCCGGCGGCGTCGCTGGTCGGGCGGCGGGCGGTCGAGGAGACGGTCATCGACGGGTACGTCATCCCGGCGGGGGCGCAGGTCGTGGTCGCGCCGTTGGTCACCCAGCGGCACCCGGACCACTGGGTGGAGCCGGAGCGCTTCGACCCGGACCGGTTCCTGCCGGAGGAGGAGAAGGCGCGCCACCGGTACGCCTGGTTCCCGTTCGGCGGCGGGCCGCGGGCGTGCATCGGGCAGCACTTCTCGATGCTGGAGTCGGTGCTGACGCTCGGGGTGCTGCTGCGGGACTTCGAGATCGAGGTGGTGGACCGGCGGGTGGCGCTCGTGCAGGGGATCACGCTCCGGGCGGCGAGTGCGATGCGGGTGCGGGTGACGGCGGTCGGGTGACGGGCTGCGGCGTTCAACTTTCAGCGGACAGATGACAGATTTCGAAATCTGTCATCTGTCATCTGTCATCTGTCCGCTGTCATCTGTTCGCCGTTCGCCGTCTTCGCCTGTCGCCTGCGGGTGTCGTCCCCTGGTTGTCGCTTTCTGTTCGCGGTCGGACCATCAGCTCACTGGGCACACGACGGGGTCATTCGAACACATCGCCCCTGCCGCGTGTGCAGCTTTTCAGATCTTCGCCTGACTGATTCCGGTCGCTCGATAGCGTCCCACGCACCCCAGGTCGAAAGCGCACATGTGGCTGGCATATGCCCAGCGCGTGCAGTCCGCCCGGCCAAGGGTGCCCGGGCGCGCCGCTTACCGCCCCCGGGCCCGACCGGTCGACCGGAGGTCCCATGGGCACCCTCAACCACTTCAGCTTCGGCTGGCTGACCCCCGTCCTCTCGTACGCGATGGCCTGTGCCGGTGCCGCCCTCGGGCTGCGCTGCACCCTGCGCGGCCTGGCCGCGACCGGTGCCACCCGACGGAACTGGCTGCTCACCGCCGCCGCCGCGATCGGCTCCGGCATCTGGACCATGCACTTCGTAGCCATGTTCGGCTTCGCCGTCGACGGCACCGAACTGCGCTACAACGTGCCGCTGACCGTGCTCAGCCTGCTGGTCGCCGTGCTGGTCACCGGTCTCGGACTGACCGTGGTCTGCTACGGCCGGCATCGCGGCCTCGCCCTGCTGGGTGGCGGCGTCACCACCGGTGTCGGTGTCGCCGCGATGCACTACCTGGGCATGGCCGCCGTCCGCATGCACGGAGGACTGCGCTACGACGCCGGGACGGTCGCGCTGTCGGTACTGGTCGCGGTCGGCGCCGCCACCGCCGCGCTCTGGGCCGCCGTCACCATCCGCAACGTGTACGCGGCCGCCGCCGCCTCGCTGGGCATGGGGCTCGCCGTCAGCTGCATGCACTACATCGGCATGGCCGCCGTCCACGTCCAGTTGGACCCCGCCCGTACCGACCTCGGCGGGGTCAGCCCGATGGAGTTCGTCTTCCCGCTCGCCGTCGGCCTCGGCTCGTTCCTCTTCCTCGCCTCCGCCTTCGTCGCACTCTCCCCGACCGCCCAGGAACGGGCCGGCGAGCTGTCGGCGGAGGAGCTGGACGCCGAGGAGTTCTCCGTCGCGGCCGCCCGCCCGGACGTCGACCCATCGGATCCCGCGCTCGCCGACCGGTACGACGCCGACCCGTACGGCGTTGACCAGTACGGTCACGACCGCGCGGCCTGAGCCCCACTGCGCCCCGAGCCCCACTGCGCCTCGAGCCCCGCGGTGCCGACAGCCCCGCTGCGCCCGAGCCCCCGTCTCACCACGCCCCCGCCCGAGAGGCCCCACACCCATGCGAGAAGACCGCGGTACCGCCCCCGGCGCCCGCCGGGGTGCCCACGCCGGGCCGCCCGCCCGTCCACCGCGCCCCGGCCCCTGGCTGCGCGGGCTGCGCCCCCGGACCGTCCGCGCCCGGATCATCGCCCTGCTGATGGTCCCGGTCGTCTCCGTCATCGCCCTCTGGGGCTTCGCGTCCGTCACCACCGCCCAGGGCGTCTGGGACCTGCTGCGCCTGCGCGATGCCCAGCGCACCCTCCTCACGCCCGTCGCCGACACGGTCGCCGGCCTGCAGGCCGAGCGTGCGGCGGCCGGTCAGCTGCTGGCCGGGCCGGGGCTCGTCCCGGGGACCGTGCCCGCGGCGGGTCGGGAGAGCGCCCTGCGCGAGGCCGCCGCCGTCACCGACCGGGCGCTCGCCCCGCTGTTCCCGGACCCCCGCCACCCCGGCGAGGGCTACAACCGTGCCGACGCCCAGGGTCTCGGGGCGGACGCCGCCGCCCGCCTGGACGCCCTCGGCGCCTCCCTCGCCGCCCTGCCCGAGCTGCGTGGCAAGGTGCTGGCCCGGAGCGTCGGCTGGCCCGAGGCGTACGCCGCGTACGGTGCGGCGGTGGACCGGGCGCTGGCCGTGTCCGGCGCTGTCGCACCGCTGCAGGACGGTCGGGCCGGTACCGACACCCGGGTGCTGCTGGACCTGGCCCGCTCCCGTGAACTCCTGTCCCGCGAGGACGCGTTGCTGCTTTCCGCGGAGCTCTCCGGCGGGCTCGGCGACGACCAGCTGCGCGAGTTCTCCGGGGTGGCCTTCGCCCGGCGCGAGTTCGAGCAGGGAGCGGCCGCCGATCTGGGCGCCGCCGACCAGGACGCGCTGGTCGCCCTGACCGGCGGGCCGGACCACCGCGAACTGGTCGGCTACGAGGAGAAGGTCCGTACCGCCGTCGACGGCCGGGCCGCCGTCGCCGCGGTGCCGGCGGACCGCTGGGCGATGGTGGCCGGGAACCTCGTCGACGGGCTGCGCGGCGTCGAGGACCGGGCCGGACGGATCGCCGCCGAGCGTCAGAACCCTTATGCGCTCGGCCTGTTCACCCCGGCCGGGATCGCCGTGCTGCTCGGTCTGCTCGGTCTGCTCGGCTCGCTGGTGATCTCGGTGCAGATCGGCCGCGGCCTGGTCACCGAGCTGACCGGCTTGCGCAACTCGGCACTTGACCTGGCTGGTCGCAAACTGCCCGCCACCATGCGGAAGTTGCTTGCCGGGGAGGAGGTGGACATCGAGACCGAGGCGCCCCGTCCGGTGGGCCGCGACGACGAGATCGGCCAGGTGCACCGGGCGCTCGGCATCGTGCAGCGGGCGGCCGTCACGGCGGCGGTGGAACGGGCCGAGGTGTTGTCCGGGGTGTCCGGGGTGTTCGTCAACCTCGCGCGCCGCAGCCAGGTCCTGGTGCACCGCCAACTCACCCTGCTGGACACGATGGAGCGGCGCACCGAGGATCCGTCCGAGCTCGCCGACCTGTTCCGACTGGACCACCTCACCACCCGCATGCGCCGCCACGCCGAGGGCCTGATCATCCTCTCCGGCGCCGCCCCCGGCCGGGCCTGGCGCCGGCCGGTTCCGCTGGTGGACGTGGTGCGCGCGGCGGTCTCGGAGGTCGAGGAGTACGCCCGGGTCGAGGTGCACCCGCTGCCGCGCGCCGCCGTCGTCGGCCACGCCGTCGCCGACCTCACCCACCTGGTGGCCGAACTGGTCGAGAACGCCACCGGGTTCTCCCCGCCGCACACCAGGGTGCACGTCCGCGGTGAACAGGTGGGCAACGGCTACGCGTTGGAGATCGAGGACCGTGGCCTCGGCATGGGCCCGGCCGCACTGGCCGCCGCCAATCGACGGATCGCCGCCGCCGAGCAGACCGACCTGTTCGACAGTGACCGGCTCGGCCTGTTCGTGGTCAGCCGGCTCGCCCGGCGGCATGACGTCCGGGTCTCGCTGGTGACCTCCGCGTACGGCGGCACCACCGCCGTGGTCCTGCTGCCCACCGATCTGCTGGCGGACGGTCGGGAGGAGCGGGAGCAAAGCTTCGAGGTGGTACCGGAGTCGGACGTCGAGACCGTTCCGGACGGGCCGGTCGGGGCCGTGGCTCCGATCCCGGAGTCCGCCCTGGTGACCAACCCGGCGCCGGTATCGGCCTCGGTGTCGGTGCCGGTGTCGCTGCCAGGCTCGGCGGCGTGGCCGCAGCCCGCGCCGGGCTCCGTACCGGACGCCGCACCCGGCCCGGTACCCGGCGTTCCGTCGTGGCCACCGTCCGGAGCGGCGCCGGCGCAGTCCGGACCGGTCCCGGCGCGGGGCGGGCCGGAGCCGGCCGCCGCGGGCGGCGGGGTGACGGAGATGGAGCTTCCGGCGGCGGGTGGGCCGCCGCCGGAGGGCGGGGCGCTGCTGCCCTTCGGCGGCCGGGGTGGCGACCCCGGGCCGGTGCGCCACACCCCCTTCCGGGCCTCCGGCGCCCGGCCTGCCGGACCGGCTGCGGACGGGGGCCCGGGTGCCGCCTTCCGTCCGCAGCCCGGTCCGCCGCCGCCGTACCGCACGGCGACCGCGCCACCGCCGGGCAGGGGCCAGCCGACCGACGGCCACGAGGAGTTGCCGCGCAGGGTACGCCAGGCGAGCCTGGTGCCGCAGCTGAGGGAGGCGCCGGCCGACGCGATCCCGCGCGGCCGCCGGACCGCTTCCGTCTCCACCGGGGTCGGGACCGCGGCCCGTAGCCCGGAGGCGGCGCGGGCGGCGATGTCCGCCTTCCAGCGCGGCTGGGCGCGCGGGCTGCGGCCCGACCGGCAGCCCGACCGGCGATTCGACGAGCTGGGCTCCGGCCGACCGTCCGAGCGCCCCGACGACCGATTCGACGACCGATTCGACCGCCGCCCCGACCGCCGCCCCGACCACCGACCCGACGCCCGACCCGAAGGAGACCGGCCGTGATCGGCACCACCCACCGCACGGGGGAACTGAACTGGCTCCTGGACGAGTTGGTCCAGCGTGCCCCCGAGGTCAGCTTCGCCGTGATGCTCTCCGCCGACGGCCTGGCCATGGGCACCTCGGCCGGTCTGGAACGCGAGGACGGCGAGCACCTGGCCGCCGTCGCCTCAGGTTTCCACAGCCTCGCCAAGGGCGCCGGTCGGCACTTCGGTGCGGGTGAAGTCCGGCAGACTCTGGTCGAGTTGGAGGGGGGCTACCTGCTGGTCGCGGCGGCCGGGGAGGGCACCTGCCTGGCCGTGTTCGCCACCGCCCGGGCCGATCTCGGGCTGATCGCCTACGAGATGGCCAGATTGGTCCGCCGGGTCGGCGAGCACCTGAGCGCCCCGCCCCGCGCGGTGCACGGAGGCTGAGGACGGTGCACCACCCGGACCGGCCGTACCGGCCGGAGCACGCCTTCCACCCGTACCACCAGCGACATCCGGAGCATCCGCAGGCCGACCCCGGCCGGCCGCCCCGGAACCCGCTCGCCGCCGCCCACCGGGCCCGCTGGTACGACGACGAGGCCGGGCCGCTGGTCCGCCCGTACACCGTGACCGGGGGCCGGACCGGAGCGGGCGAGCAGCAGTTCGACCTGATCGCCGTGGTCGTGTCCGACCTGCCCGATCCGGCGCTCGCCCCGGACGCACCCGAGCTGCCGGTCGGCCCGGAGCTGACGCGCATCCTCGGCCTGTGCCGGGGCACGCCGCTGTCCGTGGCCGAGCTGGCCGCCGACCTGGACCTGCCGGTGGGCGTCGTGCGGGTGCTGCTCGGCGACCTGCTGGCGGCCGGTCTCATCCGGGTCAGCCGCCCCGTCCCGCCCGCCCTGCTCCCCGACGAGCGCATCCTCCAGGAGGTCATCCATGGGCTCCGCGCACTCTGACCGCCCCTCCGACCGCTGGCCGTCCGACGCGCCGGATCCGGCCGACTCCGTGCTCGCGCTCAAGATCCTGGTGGCGGGCGGCTTCGGGGTCGGCAAGACGACGCTGGTCGGCGCCGTCAGCGAGATCCGCCCGCTGCGCACCGAGGAACGGCTGACCGAGGCCGGGCGCGGGGTCGACGACCTGGACGGGGTGGAGCGCAAGACGACGACCACCGTGGCGATGGACTTCGGCCGGATCACCATCCGGGAGGGGCTGGCCGTCTACCTGTTCGGCACCCCGGGGCAGGACCGGTTCTGGTTCCTCTGGGACGAGCTGGCGCAGGGCGCGCTCGGTGCGGTGGTGCTCGCCGACACCCGCCGGCTGACCGACTGCTTCCCGGCCGTCGACTTCTTCGAGCACCGCGGCATCCCGTTCGTCGTCGCGGTGAACCGTTTCGCCGGGACGCGCGAGTACGGTCCGGAGGAGGTCGCTCGCGCGCTGGATCTGGACCCCGGTACGCCGGTGGTGCTCTGCGACGCCCGGCGGCGCGCGTCCGGTAAGGAGGTGCTGATCAACCTGGTCGAGCACGCCGGTCGGGTGCACGCCGCCCGGCTGCTGGCGGAGGTCTCACCGGTCCGGTGAGCTCGGGGTGCGGTCGATCTCCGGCGACGGCGACGGCGACGGATGCGGATTCGGATGACAAGTGACAGATGACGGATGACAGACGGCAGATGACAGCCGACAGATAACAGATTTCGAAATCTGTCGGCTGTCATCTGTTCGCCACTTCGTCCCCGCCCCCGCAGCCGCTACCCGGTCAGCTGTGCCACTGGAACACGATCTTCGTCCAGCTCGACCCCGGACAGTTGCCCCAGACCGCCCACGCCTGCGGCCGGGCGCCGATCCACAGGCCGACGGAGTTGCTGCCGTTGGCGCAGTAGGTGATGGTGCGCAGCTGGCCGGAGTAGATGTTGCAGTAGCCCTCCCAGCGCCACCCGTAGTCGGCCGTGATGACGCAGTGGTAGGGGGCGGCGGCGACGTGCGGCGAGGCCGCGGCCGCGCCCGGGGTGATGGACTGGTCGTCGGCCGGCGCCGCGGCGGCCGGCAGGGTGGCGGTCCCGAGCATGCCCAGGGCGGCCGCGGTGGCCATCCCGAACGTGGCGATCTTCCTGGCGATGCAGCCTCGCATGGCGTTCTCCTCGCTCAACGGTTCCCATCGGGGGATGCCCCGGCCGGTCGGTGGGTGGGCGGAGGGTGAATTCCCGCCTCCTGTCCGGCCGGTGACGAATTGCACACGAATGACTGCGCACCGTGAGAGGACGACCTATGATGTGATCTGTGTCACAACCCTGCTCGGTTGGGCTGCGGCCAACCCAACTGGGCGTTCGGAGTGCCGATTTCCGGGGAGAGCGGCATGGCGGAATGCAGTGGACGGTGTGCGGGCGGGCGGCGGAAGGACCTCGGTCCGGAGCCGACGGAACGCCAATTCGCGGATTTCAACCGGGTGTTCACGGACTTGCTACCCAGACTCCAACAGGCGGCCGCGATGCTCGCCGGCTGCCCGCTCGCCGCCGGCGACGTCGTCCACGACGCGTACCTGCGGATCGCCCGCCGCCCCGAGCGCTTTCTCAGCCATCCGCAGCCCTACGCCTACGTGTTCACCACGATGACGAACATCCTGCGCGACCAGTGGCGCCGGGACCGCCGCCGGGTGGCGCTGCCCGAGGTGCCCGAGCTCGCCGAGGCGGTGGAGCACGGGCACTGCGCGCTCGAACCGCCGCACGGCGGGACGACCGAGCTCCAGGCGCACTGGGAGGTGGTCCGGTTGCTCGGCTTCCTGACCGTCAAGCAGGCCCGCGCCGTGGTTCTGGTGGACCTCGACGGTTACTCCGTCGACGAGGCCGCCGAACTGCTCGGTCTGCACCGCAGTACCCTGGCCGTCACCCGCCGCCGCGCCCACGGCCGGCTGCGCGCCGTCCTGGAGCACGAGCGCCGGCACGACCCCTGAAAACCTCCGACCGTCCCAGACGGCCCGAACCGATCCCGCACGTCCGGGGCCTCGACGCACCGAACCGACGGCAAGTCGGCTGATGCAAGACCCCGGCCCGTACGCTGAAAATCGTGATCACGTACGAGGGCCACCACCTCCGCGCCCTGGCCGAGGACGGCCGCTGGCCCGAGCTGCTCGCCGCCTACCGGCAGGGCCGGGCGGCCGCCGTCGTGCAGGCCGGGGAGCAGGCGGCGATGGCCCTGACCGCGCCGCTCGGCCATCTGATCGCCTACGCGGCGCCGCCCGAACTCGCCGTCCGGCTGTTCGACGCGGACGGCGGGGAGGGGACGGCCGCCGGGGTCGCCGACCACGACGCCGGCCCGCTCTGGGAAGTGCTGGCGACCCGCCACTCCTGGCTGCGGCTGGCCCCGCTGCTCGGTCCGGCCCCGGTGCGCCGCCTGGTCGCGCACACCCGGGTGTTGCTCGGCGAGGACCTCTCGTACGGGGCCGAGCCCGATCCGGAGGGCGTGCCGCTGCGCCTGGAGCCCTGGGAGAAGGCGGGCTGGGACGAGGCCTCGCGGGTGCGCGAGTACCTGCCGGGCGGGGGAGCGCGCAGTGCGGTGCTGACCCTGCCGGCCAGCCGGGAGGGCCTGGGCGAGGTCGAACTGCCGGGCGCGGCGGCCCGGCCGGGCGGGCAGCGGGTCACCCGGGGGCTGGCGGAGCTGGCCGCGCTGGCGCCCTGGGCGGAGGTGGTCTGCGTCCGCGGCCCGGCCGCGCTGGCGGCCGCCGTACTGGCCCGGGCGCGGCGGGTGGTGGGCGGGTTCCTGCCGTTCGCGCTCGTCTACCCGGCGCTGGTGCAGGCCGCCGCGGTCGGCCGGACGCACGGCTGCGCGCACGGGCGGCTGCGGCTCTGGCGGGCGCTGGGCGCGATGGCCGGTGCGAACGGGCCGGACCGCTCCGAGGTGGATGCCCTGGTGGCCCGGATGCGCTGCTTCACCTGGCAGGAGCCGGCCGCCGGGTTGCGCCATCTGCACGTCGCGCTGGAGGATCCGGCCAGTGGGGTGGCCTGGGCGGTCAGTGGCTCGCAGGAGCTGTGAACTGGGGCTGGACGGGAGTTCCAGGCAGAACGGGGAGGCCCCCGGCCCGGCGCCGTTTCCGGGGATCGTTGGGTGGCGCCGGATCGGGGGGAGGACGGGGTGGTCGCTCAGGCGGTAGCCGCCGCTGCGGCGGGGACGGGCTCCCGTGCGGCGTCGGCGGGACCGTGGGTGTCGACCAGCGTCAGTTCGTCGAACGGCAGCTCGCCGCCCAGCACCCGGTGGGCGCGCTCGGCGTCCAGTTCGCCGGTCCAGTGCCCGATCAGCACGGTCGCGACGGCGTTGCCCGCGAAGTTGGTGAGCGCCCGGGCCTCCGACATGAACCGGTCGATGCCGACGATCAGGCCGACCCCGTCCACCAGCGCCGGCTTGTGCGACTGCAGTCCGCCCGCGAGGGTGGCAAGCCCGGCACCGGTGACCCCGGCCGCGCCCTTGCTCGCGATCACCATGAACACCAGCAGCGAGAGCTGCTCGCCGATCGACATCGGCTTGTCCATCGCCTCGGAGATGAAGATCGAGGACATGGTGAGGTAGATCGCGGTGCCGTCCAGGTTGAAGCTGTAGCCGGTCGG
This sequence comes from Kitasatospora sp. NPDC001683, assembly GCF_053596495.1. Classification (NCBI taxonomy): domain Bacteria; kingdom Bacillati; phylum Actinomycetota; class Actinomycetes; order Kitasatosporales; family Streptomycetaceae; genus Kitasatospora; species Kitasatospora sp. NPDC001683. The sequence goes on along the minus strand of NZ_JBSFGK010000003.1, from coordinate 105,062 downwards.
CACGGTGATGCCGACGACCGGGCGGCTGACGCCCAGGTGCTCCATCTTGGCGATCAGCCGGGGCAGCGCGCTCTCGGAGGAGGAGGTCGAGAGGATCAGCAGGAACTCGCGGCCGAGGTACTTGAGCAGCGCGAACACATTGACCCCGGCGACCAGGCGCAGCAGCGCGCCGAGCACCACGACGACGAACAGCACGCAGGTCACGTAGAAGCCGATCATGATCACGGCGAGGCTCTTCAGCGCGTCCACGCCGGTCGCCCCGACCACCGCCGCCATCGCGCCGAAGGCGCCGATCGGGGCGACCCACATGATCATCGACATGATCCGGAAGACCAGCCGCTGCAGGTGCTCGATCCCGCGCAGCACCGGGGCGCCGACCGGGCCCATCGCCTGCAGCGCGAAGCCGGCCAGCAGTGCGACCAGCAGGGTCTGCAGCACCTTGCCCTGGGTGAGGGCCGAGAACAGGGTGTCGGGGATCATCCCGAGCAGGAAGTCGGTGGTCGACTGGGCGCCGCCGGCGGCCGCCTGGGCGTGGCCGGACTTGGCGAGCGCGGCGGTCAGGTGCAGGCCGCCGCCGGGCTCGAGCAGGTTGCCGACGACCATGCCGATGGCCAGCGCGATGGTCGACATGACGAGGAAGTAGCCGATGGCGAGGCCGCCGACCTTGCCGACCTTCGCGGCCTTGGTGACCGAGCCGATGCCCAGCACGATGGTGCAGAAGATCACCGGACTGATCATCATCTTGATCAGGTTGACGAACCCGGTGCCGATCGGCTTCAGCTCCACGGCGAAGCCGGGGGCGGCCAGCCCCACCACCACGCCCGCGACCACCGCGGCGATCACGGCGAGGTAGAGGTAGTGGGTCCGGTCCTTGCGTCTGGGTCCCCCCGCCGTGGCGGTCTCGGTGATCGACATCTGCGGCTCCTTCGCCCTGCAGTCCTGGCGGCCCCGGGTGGTGGGCCGCTCCGACTATGGGGTTCGGGCGTGACGGAGGTCACGTTTGCGTTCATAGAGTTCACGAAGCGACGGGAACGGGTCCAGGGGTGCTTCGGCGGGTGCTTCGGGAGCGCTTGGGGGCACCCTGGGGGCGCTCCGGTCGCGGGCCGGTCGCGGCCGGGGACCGGTCGGGCCCCTGGGGGCGTCGCGGGCCGTGGTGCACACTGGCAGGCATGTCCGTGAGCACCGCCCCCACTCGCTCGCGTCGCCGGTGGATCCCCCTGCCGCGCCGGCTGGTCCGCAGCCTGGCCGGGCAGCTGTTCGTCGTCCAGGTGGTCATCGTCGCCGCCGTGGTCGCGGGCGGCGCGGTGCTCGCGTACCTGTTCACCGCCGAGCGCACCGAGGACGCGGCCCGCCGCGAGGTCACCTCGGTCGCCCACGCCGTCGCCGACTCGCCGACCGTGCGCTCGGCCGTCGCCGGGCCCGACCCCACCGCGGTGCTCCAGCCGTACGCCGAGCAGGTGCGTCAGGACACCGGAGTCTCCTTCATCACCGTCATGGACACCGACGGGGTGCGCTGGACCCACCCGCTGCCCGAGCAGATCGGCAAGTCCTACCTGGGGCACATCGACTGGGCGCTGGCCGGCCAGACCCGCAGCGAGACCTACACCGGCACGCTCGGCCCGTCCGTGCGGGTGGTCACCCCGGTGTGGGACGACCGGCACCGGGTGGTCGCGCTGGTCAGCGTGGGGCTGACGCTGGAGTCGATCTCCTCGCAGCTGGGCACGCCGATGCTCGCCCTGGTCGGGGTCGCGGTGGCCGCCCTGGCGCTCGGCGGGGTGGGCACCTACCTCGCCAACTCCCGGCTGCGGCGGCACACCCACGGCATGGGACCGGACGAGCTCAGCCACCTCTACGAGTACCACCAGGCGACCCTGCGCTCGGTGCGCGAGGGGCTGATCCTGCTCGACCGCGCGCACCGGGTGGTGCTGTGCAACGACGCGGCGCGTGAACTGCTCGGCCTGGAAGGCGAGTTGGACGGACGGCCGGTGGCGGAACTGGGGCTGCCGGAGGCGCTGGTGACGGCCGTGCTCGGCGAGGTGCCGGTGCGGGACGAGGTGCACCTGACCGCCGAGCGGGTCGTGGTGCTCAACACCTCCACCATCGGCACCGGTCTCGGCCGGGTGGTGACCCTCCGCGACCACACCGAACTCCAGTCGCTCAGCGGCGAGCTGGACTCGGTGCGTGGCTTCACCGAGGCGCTCGGCGCGCAGGCCCACGAGGCCGCCAACCGGCTGCACGCGGTCGTCTCGCTGATCGAACTCGGCCGCCACGAACAGGCGGTGGAGTTCGCCACCGCCGAACTCGCCCTCGCCCAGCAGCTCACCGACCGGGTGGTCGCGGCGGTCAGCGAGCCGGTGCTGGCCGCGCTGCTGCTCGGCAAGGCGGCCCAAGCGGCCGAACGGGGAGTGGAGTTGACCCTCACCGAGGACAGCCGGATCGACGACGGGGTGCTGCCGCCCGGGCTCTCGGCCCGGGATCTGATCACCGTCCTCGGCAACCTGATCGACAACGCGGTGGACGCCGCGATCGCCGGGGCCGCGCAGAGCCCGGTCGCACCGGAGGTCACCGTCACCGCGCGGATCGAGAACCCGCGAACGGGCGACGGCGTCGAGGACGCCCAGGCCGTCTCGGGCGCCCAGGATGCCTCGGACGCCCAGGGCGCCTGTCTGTTGCTGCGGGTCGCCGACACCGGAGCGGGCATCGACCCGGCCGCCGTCGAGGACGTGTTCCGGCGCGGGTGGAGCACCAAGCAGGACGGCCACGGGCACGGCCTCGGGCTGGCGCTGGTCGCCCAGGCCGCCCGGCGCAACGGCGGCACCGTCGAGGTCGGGCGCGAACGCGGCGCGGTGCTCACCGTACGGCTGCCGCTGGCCGGACGGGTCCGCGAGCGCGAAGGGGTCCCGGCGTGACCGGCGCCGGCGCCGACTCCCGGAGCGGGATCTCCGTCCTGGTCGTGGAGGACGACCCGGTGGCCGCCGCCGCGCACACCCTGTACGTCGAGCGCGAGCCCGGCTTCCACGCCGTCGGCACCGTCCACAGCTGCGCGGACGCGCTGCGCTTCCTGGAGCGGGCGCGCGCCGCCGGGGCGCCCGTCGACCTCACCCTGCTCGACCTCTACCTGCCGGACGGCCACGGCCTCCAGCTGTGCCGCACGCTGCGCGCCGCCGGGCACGGCACCGACGTCATCGCCGTCACCTCGGCGCGCGACCTCGCCATGGTCCGGCAGGCGGTCTCGGCAGGGGTCGTGCAGTACCTGCTGAAACCGTTCAGCGCGGCGGCCCTGCACGACCGGCTGGAGCGCTACGCCCGTTACCGGGACAGCCTCGGGCGCACCGGCGAGGCGACCGGGCAGGACGAGGTCGACCAGGCGCTCGCCCTGCTCCGCACGCCCGAGCGCAGCTCGCTGCCCAAGGGGCTGAGCGCGCCCACCCTGGACACCGTCGCCTCGGTGCTGCGGGAGGCCTCCACCGGCCTGTCGGCGGCGGCGGCCGGTACCGCCGCCGGGGTCTCCCGGATCACCGCGCGGCGCTACCTCGAGCACCTGGTGGACACCGGGCAGGCGGTGCGCGAGCCGCAGTACGGGAGCGTCGGGCGGCCGGAGCTCTGCTACCGGTGGAAGGGGCGGTGACCTTCAGGGCCGATCGAGTTCGGTCCAGTTCGGTCGAATCCGGTGGGATCCGGTTGAGGCCGGTCGGTGGCGTGACCGTCCGGCGGATCGCTCGTTGGGCTGGCCGGGGGGTGACACGGGCGGTGCCGGGGGAGGTTCACTCGCTCGGGTGGTTCTGGGTGCCCCGAGGCATTCCGGCAGGTCAAGAGCGATAAAGTTAGGCTTACCTAACTTCTCCTGGGGGTTCGCCTTGTCGCTCGCCGCCGTACCCGCCCGAGCCGCCTCCGGGGCCACCGCCTCCGGGGCCCCGCCCGCCGGTGAGGCCATCCTGCGCCGCCAGCGCGTCCGCGAGTCCGCCGCCCGGACGTACGCCCGCTCCTTCCCGATCGTCCCGGTCCGGGCCCACGGGATGACCGTCGAGGGCGCCGACGGACGCCGTTACCTGGACTGCCTCTCCGGCGCCGGGACGCTCGCCCTCGGCCACAACCACCCCGTCGTGCTCGAGGCGATCCGCCGCACCCTCGACAGCGGCGCTCCGCTGCACCTCCTCGACCTCGCCACCGCCGAGAAGGACGACTTCACCAGCGCGCTGTTCGAGAGCCTGCCCGCCGAGTTCGCGGCCCGCGCCCGGGTGCACTTCTGCGGACCGGCCGGCACGGACGCCGTCGAGGCCGCGCTCAAACTGATGCAGACTGCCACCGGCCGCGCCGGCGCGCTCGCCTTCACCGGCGCCTACCACGGCATGACGGCCGGCGCCCTCGCGCTCACCGGCAACGTCGCCGTCAAGGAACCGCTGCCCGGCGGCGGCGAGGTGGTCCGGCTGCCCTACCCGTACGGCTACCGCTGCCCGTTCGGGGTCGGCGGCGAGGCGGGTGCCGAGCTCGGCGCCACGTACGTGGAACGGCTGCTGGACGACCCCTCGGGTGGAGTGGTGCCGCCCGCCGCGATGATCCTGGAGGCCGTACAGGGCGAGGGCGGGGTCGTCCCCGCGCCCGACGGCTGGCTGCGCGAGATGCGCCGGATCACCGCCGAGCGCGGCATCCCGCTGATCGTGGACGAGGTGCAGACCGGCGTCGGACGCACCGGCGCGATGTGGGCCGTCGAGCACAGCGGCATCGTCCCGGACGCGATGGTGCTCTCCAAGGCCATCGGCGGCAGCCTGCCGCTCGCCGTCGTCGTCTACCGCGAGGACTACGACGGCTGGCGGCCCGGCGCCCACACCGGCACCTTCCGCGGCAACACCCTCGCCATGGCCGCCGGCGCCGCCACCCTGCGGTACGTCGCCGCGCACGGGCTGGCCGAGCGGGCTGCCGTCGCCGGCGCCCGGATGACCGCCCGGCTGCGGGAGCTCGCCGCCGAACTGCCCGCGATCGGCGACGTCCGCGGGCGGGGGCTGATGATCGGGGTCGAACTGGTCGACCCGGCCGCCGAACCCGACGCCTGCGGCGCCCGGCCGGCCGATCCGACGCTCGCCCTACGGGTCCGGGAGGCCTGCCTGGCGCGTGGGCTGATCGTCGAACTCGGCGGGCGGCACGACGCGGTGCTGCGGCTGCTGCCGCCGCTCACCGTCACCGACGAGCAGATCGCGGCGGTGCTGGAGCGGCTGGCGGAGGCGATCGCGGCGGCTTCGGCCTCCTCCGCTCCGGCTCCGGCTTCGAGCTCCGTCCAGGCTTCGCCCTCCTCCGCTCCGGCCTCGGGCTCCGCTCCGGCCGCTCGGGGCGGCGCGTGACCGCCGGATCCGGGGCGGGGCCCGAACTGCGCGGCGAGGACGTCCCGTTGGACGCGCTCGCGGGCGGCGCCGGCGGGCCGGGGGCACTCGGTCCGCTACTGGCCACCGTCCTCGACTCGCTCGACGCCGGCACCGCACTGCGCTCCGGACCGCTACCCGCCGGCAGCCCGGGCGAGATCGCCGCGCTGGTCGCGGACGCGCTGTCCGCAGCCGACGGGCGCGGCGCGCTGGCCCGGCTCACCGAACTGCTCGCCTACGGCGCCGCCGACCCGGCCGACCCGGCCTGCGCCGCCCACCTGCACTGCCCGCCACTCGCCGTCGCGGCCGCCGCCGACCTCGCGGTCAGCGCGCTCAACCCCTCGCAGGACTCCTGGGACCAGGCCCCCGTCGCAACCGCCCTGGAGACCGCGCTGCTCGCCGAACTCGCCGCGCTGGTCGGTTACGACCCGGCCCGCGCGGCCGGGGTGCTCACCTCCGGCGGCACCGAGTCCAACCTGATGGGGCTGATGCTGGCCCGGGACCAGAAGCTCGACGGCATCGTGGAGTTGGACGGCATCCCGCCCGGCGGTCGGCCGTGCATCCTCGCCTCCCAGGCCGCGCACTTCTCGGTCCAGCGCGCGGCCGCCCTGCTCGGGCTCGGCGAGCTGGCCGTCATCGCCGTCCCCGTCGACCATCAACTCCGGATGTCAACAGAGGAGTTGGAACGGGCACTGGCCGAGGCCAGCTGGGCCGGGCGGACCCCGATCGCGGTCGTCGCCACCGCCGGCACCACCGACACCGGCGCCATCGACCCGCTGAACGCCGCCGCCGACCTGGCCGGACGCTACGGCGCCTGGCTGCACGTCGACGCCGCGTACGGCGGCGGCGCGCTGCTCTCCGACCGGCTCGCCCCGCTGCTCGACGGCATCGCCCGCGCCGACTCGGTCTCCCTCGACTGGCACAAGCTCGGCTGGCAGCCCGCGGCAGCCGGGGTCTTCCTGGTCCGGCGGGCGGAGACGTACGTCTCGCTCGCCCGGCGGGCCGAGTACCTCAACCCGGTGGACGACGAGCAGGCCGGCTACCCCAGCCTGCTCGGCCGCTCGCTGCGCACCACCCGGCGGGCCGACGCCTTCAAACTCGCCGTCACGCTGCGCACCCTCGGCCGTGCGGGGCTCGGCGGGCTGGTGGACGCCTGCCACGAACTGGCGCTGGCGGCGGCCGCGGCCGTCCGGGCCGAACCCTCGCTGGAACTGCACGCCGAGCCGGTCCTCACCGCGCTGCTGTTCCGCTACCGTCCGCCGGGGCCGACGGACGAGGCAACCGTGGACGAGCTGAACGGGCAGCTGCGCAGGCTGCTGCTGCGGACCGGGCGTGCGGTGATCGGGCGCACCGAGCTGCCGGGGGTCGGCCCGGGGCGGGTGCGGCTCAAACTCACGCTGCTCAACCCGCACACGACGGCGGGGGAGGTGGCAGCGCTGGTGCGGGAGGTGGTCGGGGCGGGGCGCAGGGTCGCCGGGGACCGGGCGGGGTAGGGGTTCGGGGCGGTGGCCGGGATGGTGTGGGGTGGGGCGGGGCAGGGTGTGGTCAGGCGTTCAGCAGGATGCCGCGGGTGAGCTCCCAGGTGTCGGGGTCGGCGGCGACCAGGAGGCCGTCCTCGCAGCCGGGGGCCTCGGGCTGGTACGGCGTGCCGTCCAGGCGGGCCGCGACGCCGCCGGCCTCGGAGAGCAGCAGCGAACCCGGGGCGTGGTCCCAGGGGAGGGTGCGCCAGTAGAGGATGAAGTCGGTCCGGCCCTCGACGACATCCGGGTACTCGACACCGGCGGCGCTGCGGCCGGGGGAGATCTCGCCGAAGGCCGAGCAGCCGGCCTCGAGCCGGTGGCGCTGCTCCGGTTCGAGGAAGCGGCTCTTCAGGATGCCGGTCAGCTTTCCGGCCTCGGCGGGTGCCGGGGGGCGGGCCAGGCGTTCATCGTCGCGCCAGGCGCCGGCGCCCAGCTCGGCGCGGTAGCCGGTCGCGGTGGCGGGCTGCCAGATCCACGAGGCGACCGTCCGGCCGCTGCGGACCAGGGAGCACATCACGGCGTAGTCGGGGCGTCCGGCGACGAAGTTGGAGGTGCCGTCCACCGGGTCGACCAGCCAGACGGCGGGCTCGTCGTGGATGGCCCGGGCGAGCGACGGCTCGGCGGCCACGGCCTCCTCGCCGACTACCGGGACGGGGAGCAGCTCGTGCAGGCGGCGGGCGATGATCGCCTCGGCCTCGCGGTCGGCGATCGTCACGATCTCGCCGGGTGCCTTCTCCATCACCTCGCCGGCGGCCAGCGCGCGGAAGCGCGGCTCCACCGCCTCGGCCGAAGCCTCGGCGAGTATCTCCGCCACCTTGTCCATCAGCACGTCCGCGCTCCCTTCGCCGGGTACCACTTTCGCACGAGTGTGCGGATGGGGTGTCGGCGGGCAGCTGACGGCAGACGGATTTCAGCTTTCAGATGACAGCTGACAGATTTCGAAATCTGTCAGCTGTCATCTGAAAACCGTCATCTGTCCGTCATCCGGAACCCGGGCGCCGCCCGTCAGTCGCCCAGGTAGTGGAATCGCGGGCGGGGGTGCATCAGGAACTCGTGGTGCGAGATGTTCCACGCGTACGCGCCCGCCATCGCGAACAGCACCCGGTCCGCCGACCGCAGACCGGCCGCGCCGCCGGTCGACCGGGCCAGCACGTCCTTCGGGGTGCACAGCTGCCCGGCCAGGGTGGCTCGGTCGGTGTCGACGGCGGGGCGCGGCCACGGGTGCGGCCAGGCGTCCACCGGGAGCACCGCGAAGGGCTGGGAGTGTCCGCGGGCGGCGGGGGTGCGCAGGTGGTGGGTGCCGCCCCGGACCACCGCGAAGTCCTCGCCGTGGCTCCGCTTCACGTCCAGCACCTCGGTCGCGTACCAGCCGCAGTACGCGGTCAGCGCCCGGCCGGGCTCGATCCGCAGGGTCAGCCCGGGGCGGGCGCCGAGGAGCTTGGTCAGGCCCTCGCCGAAGGCCGTCCAGTCGAAGCGCTGCGCAGGGTCGTCGTAGTCCACCGCCATCCCGCCGCCGACGTTGACCTCGGTGAGCGGGAAACCGTGCCGCTCGGCCAGTTCGGCGGACCAGGTGACGATCTGCTCGGCGACCGACAGCTGCTCCGGCGCCGCCAGTCCGCTGGCCAGGTGGGCGTGCACCCCGCGCAGGCGCAGCTGCCGGCCGAGCGGCCCGCCGTCGGTGAGCAGTCGGGCGCACTCCTCGGCCCGGTCCGGGTCCAGCCCGAAGGGCGTCGGCCGTCCGCCCATCGCCAGCGGCACCGCGTCCAGGGCGTCGGTGACCACCGGCAGGTTGACCCGTAGCAGGACGTCCACGACCGTCCTCGGCCGCTCCGCCAGCACGGCGGCGAGCCGGTGCAGCTCCTGCTCGCTCTCGACGTGCCAGCGGTGCACCCCGGCGTCCACGGCGGCGACGATCTCGGCCGGGGTCTTGCCCGGCCCGCCGAAGGCCAGCGGCGCGTCCGGCACGGCGGCCCGCACATGCGCCAACTCCCCACCGCTGGACACCTCGTAGCCGTCGACTGCGTCGCGCAGCGCGGTCAGCAGCGGCGCCTCCGGGTTGGCCTTGGCGGCGTAGTACAGCTCGACCCGCTCGGGCAGCGCGGCCCGGACGGCCGTGGCGTGTTCGCGCAGTGCCACCAAGTCGTAGACGTAGGCGGGCAGTTCCTCGGGAGCGAGCGAGGCGACGTGGCGCTGGACGGCGCTGTTCGCGGGGTCGGCCACTGAGCGGTTCACGGTGCTGGCCGCAGTGCTGGCCGCGGTGTCGGCCATGGCACTGGTCACGGTGCTGGTCACGGTGCTGGTCACGGTGCTGGTCATCGGACGGTGCTCCCGGTGGGAAGATCGGCGGTCATGCGGGCGGCCTCGGCGAGCACCGAGCCGGCCAGCGGGGAGGGCAGCCGGACGTACCCGGCCTCGCGGTCGGCCTTGCGCTCCCAGCGGGTCAGCAGGTTGGCCTTGGCGGGCAGCGGGACGCCGGCCAGCAGCGCCCGCAGCCGGGGCGGTCGGCCGTTCGCGGCGGCGTACTCCTCCAGGACGTCCCGGACGGCCTGCCAGAGCGCGCCCTCCAGTTCGGGGTGGCGGTCGGCGAGGGCGGCGAGCAGTTCGGCGACGTGGTTGACCAGCAGGCAGTAGACCACCCGGTCCCAGCCGCGCTCGGCGTCGTACGTCATCGGGCCGGCCACCTCGGGCGGCAGGGCGGCCAGGATGTCGGCGTTCTGCTCGGGGACCAGCTTGGTGCCCTCGAGGTCGCGGAAGAGCACCTGCGCCGGGCGGCCGTCGGCGTCGACGCCGATCAGCACGTTCTGCAGGTGCGGCTCCAGCACCACGCCGTGATCGAAGTAGGCGGCCAGTACCGGCGGGAGGAGCAGCCGCAGATAGTCGCGCCACCAGTCGAGCGCCGCCGCGCCGTCCGAACTCCCGCCCAACAGGCGGGAGATGTGGGCCGCGCTGGTCGGGTGCTCGTCGGCGACGGCGGCGGCGAGCAGCGGGGTCACGCCGGGCCGCAGCAGGCCGCCGAAGCCCTCGCGCAGGATCAGACCGAAGCCCTCGTACAGCGCCCGGTCGGCACGGCCGTCGGCACCGGGCAGGGCGAGGGTGCGGAAGGCGGGTTCGCGCAGCATCGCCGCCCCCGGGAAGCGTCGGGCGAGGTCGGTGAGCGAGGGGTCGAGCAGCCGGGTGAGCGCGACGGCGCCGGTGAGCTCGTAGGCGGCGTTCTTGCGCAGGCAGTTGGTGATGCGGACGTTGAGGCTGAACTTGAGGAAGGCGTCCGCGCCGTACAGGGTGCGCACCGAGGCGGTGGCGGCGAAGCGCTCGCCGCGCGGACCGAGGTCGAGGACGTCGCCGCGGGCCAGGGCGGCGCGCAACAGCGGGTGGTCGCCGATGAGTTGGAACTGCCAGGGGTGGGCGGGCAGCAGCCGGTAGCCGTCCGGCACCTCGCCGAGGCCGTCGAGCACGGCGCTCGTACCCTCGTCCACGGACTCCTCGGCCAGATGTTCGGCGCGGACGGCGAGGTGGCGCAGCGGGAAGGTCGCGCGGGACTCGGGCGCGTAATGGCGCCAGTCTCCCCGGGCGGCGGAGCGGGACTTGGGGGCCGGGTGGAAGCGGTGGCCGAACAGCAGGGCCTGCTCGGACTCCAGGTAGCGGTCCGCTCCGGCGGCCGGACGCCCGGTCAGGCCCGCGCCGACGCCGCGGTGGCTGGACGCCACCTGGTCGAGGAACTCCTCGTTCACCGTGCCGGTGCGCAGCTCCAGTTCGTCCTGGGCGTACCCGGCCAGCTCGCGCCAGCCCAACTCGCGCCAACCGCCCGGGGTTTCTTCGTACGCGGGGCCGGTGAAACGGTGCGCGCCGAGCAGCGAGGTGCGGCGCAGGGCGACCCGCAGCAGGGTGCCGCGGCGGGGCAGGCGCAACAGCAGTCGGCCGTCGTCGACCGCGGTCTGGTGTTCGGGCGCGGAGACCTCGCGCAGCAGGCAGTTGAGCAGGGTGTGGACCACCGCCTCGTCGGCACCGGGCAGTTCGGCACCGGGCAGTTCGGCACCGGGCAGTTCGGCGGCGGCGTCGAGGGGGCGGACGGCGGGAGGCGCGGCGGGGAGGGTGGTGGGCCGGGCGGTCATCGGGGGCTCCTACGGGTCAGGAGGGCGAGCAGGGCGGCGGCCAGTGCGGCGACGGTGCCGGTGACCACCGGGGCGGCCGGTCCGCCGCTGCCGTTGGCGAGTGCGGCGGCGAGTCCGGCGGCGACGGCACCGGACTTGGAGACGGTTTCGCGGGTGCCGAACATCCGTCCCGGCGCGCGGCCGCGGGCGGCTTCGGCGGCGAGGACGGCGAGGCAGACCAGGCCGAAGGTCATGCCGAGGCCGAGCACCGCCCGGGTGAGGGCGAAGGCGAGCAGGGAGTGGGCCGGGGCGTGGCCGGCCAGCCCGAGGGCGACCAGCGCGAAGCCCAGCGCCAGTCCGGTTCGGGGGCGGGCCTCGACGATGGCGTGCACCCGGCCGGCGCCGACCAGGTAGACCAGGTGCGGCAGGGCGAACAGCAGGCCCGCGACCGTGCCGTTGGTGCCCGGCAGCCGTTGCTGGACCAGGGTGATCAGGTACGGGAAGGAGATGATGGTGGCGAAGACGAAGGCGAACTCGAAGGCGTAGAGCAGCCTGAGCGAGCCCGGCTGGTCCGTTTGGGCCGGGTCGTGGTCCGTCCGGTCGGTGACCGGACGGACCGGCTCCGGTAGGAGGGTGAGCACCACCGCGGCGGTCAGCGGCAGCACCGCCAGCACCAGGTACTGCCGGTGCGGGTCGATCCACGGCGACAGCGCGCCGACCAGGATCGGCGCCGCGACCAGGGCGGCCCGGGCGCTGCCCTGCATCAGGGTCAGCGCCCTGGACAGCTGGGAGCCGCCTAGGGAAGCCGCGACGTAGCCGTTGGTGGCGGAGAAGGTGCCGCCGAGGAAGCCCTGGAAGACCAGCGCCCCGGTGAAGGCGGGCAGGCTGTCGGCGGCGCCCGCGAGCAGGAAGGAGACGGCGAGGCCGAGTTGGGCGCGCAGCAGCAGCCGCTTCTGGCCGAAGCGGTCGGCCAGTCGGCCCCACAGCGGTGCGCCGAGGGCGGTGAAGACGGTCGGCACGATGTAGAGCAAGCCGGCCCAGCGCCCGTCGTGGTCGCCGAGGCCCGGGAGGATCTCGGTGAGGTAGGGCGGCAGGCCGAGGGCGGCGAAGGAGGCGACGAAGTAGCAGGCCGCCACCGCGTGCACCTGGCGCCGGTCCAGTCCGACCGTGCCGGCCGGCCGTGGCAGCGGCTCGACGGTCGTCATGAACGGTCCTTCGGCAGCAGGTAGTTGGGGCCGTCGGTGTAGTGCTTGTTGATGTCGGCGGCGCCGCTGCGCTCCTTGCTCAGCAGGGTGCCGGCGCTCACCATGGCCTTGACCGGCAGCCGTTCGGCGTCCAGCAGGTCGGTGCGCAGCGCCTGCCCGGCCGGGCCGAGGCGGTCGACGGCCTCGGCGAGGGTGGTGCGCAGCAGCTCCAGGCTGCGCCCCAGCGGCACCCGGCCGTGCGCGGCGAGGCCGAAGGCCAGCGAGGCGGTGCACAGGTGGCCGGTGATCGTGGTGAACAGGTCGGTGAGCGCGCGGTCCTGGTCGCGGAGAATCCTGGGGTCGCGGAACTCGGCGGCCAATGGCGCCAGTTCGTCGATCCGGGCGGTGTTGATCCGGGGGCCGTCGTTGTCCTTGAAGAGCAGCCGCAGAGCGGTCCCGTCGAGGACGAGGGAGGTGTTCTGCTGGTGCGACTCCAGGGCGATGCCATGGCCGAACAGCGTGGTCTGCCAGTCGATCAACAGTCGCAGTAGCTCCTCGTACAGGGCGAGGACGGAGCCGCGGTGGAAGCGGTCGGCCAGGTGGTCGATCACCAGCCGTCCGTCGGGTGCCTCGGCGAGCAGCGCGGCCAGCGGGACGGTGACGGCCCGGTCCAGGTCGTCCGGGTAGCGGCGTAGCAGGACGGCGAGCAACTCGTCGTCGGCGTGGGCGTAGCGCTGCTCGTCGACGTGCAGCACCCGACCGGCGAAGCGCGGCACGCGGGCCACCACGGCCTCCACCAGGCGCTGCCCGACCGCCCCGTTGACCAGGGTGACCGGCTTGATGGTGCGCCGGTTGCGCAGGCCCAGGGTCGCGGTGGCCAACGGCAGTTTGAGGTGGCAGGCCGGGTCCGCGAGGACGGCGACGGTGCGCATGGACAGCGTCGGCAGCACCTCGAGGTACGGCTCGGGAGCGAGCACCGCGCCCGGGGCGATCCGGGTGAAGTCCTCCCCCGCGGTGAGCGGATGGACCGGGACGGTCAGGAACTCGCCAGGAACGCCCAGTCGTTCGGCGCTCGGCCACCAGGCGGGCAGCGGGCCGTCGCCGCGCACGGTCAGGCGCTCGGCCGGGACGGCGAGCCAGCGAAGTCGGAAGGAGGGATGGAACTCCGGGGCGTAGGAGCGCAGTTGCGGCCAGGTCAGGCCGGATCGGCCGCGCGCGGTCGGGTAGACCGGGTGATCCAGGAAAGCGGCGAGCGCCTCGAAGCCGAGCGAGGCACGCGGGCCGGTCCAGTCGGCCACGTCCTTGCCGTAGCGCTCGGCCAGTTCGGCGTGCACCTCGGGCAGCACCCGGTCGTGCAGGTCCATGGTGGCGAGCGTCTGCCGGCATTCCTCGGCGAAGGCCAGGTGACCGGGACGGTCGAGCGGGTCGGCGCGGTCCGCCAGGTGGGCGAGGATGGCGGGCAGGTCGGTGAGGCGGGTGCCATCGACCTCCAACTCCGGTAGCCGCGCGGCGTGGTCGGCCTGGAACCCGTCGGGGGTGACGGGGAGGGCGAGAGTGCCGTCGCTCAGCCAGGGGCCGTCGGGCCGCTGCTCCAGGACGCCGTTGGCGCGCAGGCCGAGCACGTCCTCGCGTAGCAGGGCGGACAGCACGCGCAGGGTCAGCCGTTCGGCGACCGTTGCGTCGACGGGGGCGTTGCTGGCGGGGGCTTTCCCGGGAGCGTTGCTGGAGGAAACGCTGTGGGGTGTGCTGCGAGCGGGGGTCGCGTCGGCGGGTGTCGCGTCGGCGGGGGTCAGGTCGGCGCGGTTCACGAGGTGATCTCCCAGCGGTTGGCGGCGATGAACTCCGCCACGGCGGTGTCGACCGCGCCCTGGTCCGGACCGACCGCCCAGGCGATGCCCAGGTAGTCGCGGTTGGTGCGGTAGAGCTCGTGGTGTGCGCCGAGTTCGCGCACCGGGCGGTAGGAGAGCACGACGCCGTCGGCGCGGCGCTCGAACCGCGGCTCGGGGGAGGCGGTCAGGGTGCCGGCCCGGTCCGCGCAGACGCGCTCGTGGCGGGCCCGTCGGTCGGTGCGCGCGCCGAGATCGGCCGGCAGCGCCTCGCCGAGGTGGGTGCGCAGCACCAGCTCGAAGTAGGGGATCCCGAGGATCTCGGCGAGCATCAGGTCGCACTGGTCGCCGATGGCACGGTAGTTGACCTCGATGATGCGGGCGCGGCCGTCCGGCTGGAGGACGAACTCGGTGTGGCAGGCGCCGAGTCCCACGCCGAGGGCGTCGAGCTGGTCGAGCACCTGGTCGACCACCGGGCGGGGGTGCGCCGGGACGAAGGTCAGCACCTCCTCGATGAAGTCCGGCGGCGGGGAGAGCCGGGTGCGGAAGCCGCCGAGGACGTGCCGGGATCGGCCGTCGCCGAGGGTCTCCAGGGTGCACAGCTCGCCGGCCAGGAACTCCTCCACCACCAGTGTGGCGCCGGGGCGGCGCCGCTGGATTTCCCGGACCCGCAGGGCGAGTTCGGCGGCATCGGCGACCAGCGTGACGTCCTCGCTCGCGACGCCCTCGCGGGGCTTGACGATGCACGGGAACGGCGGGGTGAGGCCGGCCGGGTCCTGTCCGGGCGCCAGTTCGGCGGACCAGACCCGGTCCAGTCCGCACTCGGCGAGGTGGCGGCGCAGCTCGCCCTTGTTCTTCGCCCGCAGCGCGGCCTTCCAGTCCTTGCCGGCCAGGCCGAAGTACTCGGCGACCAGCGCGGTCTGGGTCTGCAGGTGGTCGCTGTTGCTGAACACGGCGGCGGGTACGTCGCGTTGGGATATCAGCCCGATCACCTCGCGGAAGTCCTGAACGTCGCACTCCACCACGTCGCATGCGAACTGTGAATTCGCGTAAGCGTGTTGGTGGGCCTCGACGTGGTCGGTGAGGACGGTGACGTCGAGTCCGAGCCGGGCGGCGGCGGGCAGGAAGCCATGGGTGACCGAGTCGGTGGGGTTGAGGGCGAGCAGGTAGAGGCGCATGGGAGTGTCCTTGGGAGGGGCGGGGTGGCGGACGGAGGACGGCGAACAGATGACAGGTGACAACTTTCGAAATCTGTTATCTGTCATCCGTTCGCTGTCAGTTGTTCCTTGTTCGCCGTTCGCTACTTGGGCGCGTCCACGCCCGCCGCCTTGGCGATGTCGACGAGCATCGCGTCCGCGGCCTGGACGCCGATGCCGGACATCCAGGTCTCGTCCGGCACGGTGAAGACCTTGTTGTTCTTGACGGCGTTCAGGCCCTGCCAGACCGGGGTCTGCTGGACCTCGCTCTCCTTGGTCTTGGACGGGTCGTCGGCGGTGGTGGCGAACACCAGATCGGCGTCGGCCTGGCTGATCTGCTCGGCGCTGACCTCGATGATGTTCTTGTCCACGTCCTGCGAGGTCGGCCGGGCCAGACCCACGTCCTTGAGCACCACGCCGCTGTAGGAGGCCTTGGCGTACAGGCGGGTCGGGCCGGCCACGAAGCGGACCACCGAGGCGGTCGGCATCGTCCCGTTGTACTTGGCCTTGATCGCCTCGCCCAGCTTGTGCGCCCGCTCCTCGTAGTCGGCCAGCGCCTTCTTCGCCTCGTCCTCCTTGCCGAGCGCCTGGGCGTACAGCGCCAGGTTCTCCTTCCAGGGGAAGCCGGTGGTCTCGGCCAGTACGGTCGGCGCGATCGCGTTCAGCTGGTCGTAGACCTTGGCGTGCCGGACCTTGGAGGAGAGGATCAGGTCGGGCTTGAGGGAGGCGATCAGCTCCAGGTTCGGCTCGTTCATCGGGCCGACGTCCTTGGTGTCCTTGATCTTGTCCTTGAGGTAGTTCGGGAACCCGCCCTCGGTCTTCATGTGCGGGGACACCGCGCCGACCGGCGTGACGCCGAGCAGGGTGACGTCGTCCAGTTCGCCGCTGTCCAGTACCACGACGCGCTTGGGCTGTGACTTGATCTGGGCCGTCCCGGCGGCGTGCTTGACGCTGCGCGGGAACCCGGCGGCGGTGCCCGCCGAGCCGGCGGAGGGCGCGGAGTCGCCCCCTGACCTGGCGGTGTCCCCGTTGCTCCCGCAGGCGGCGAGGAGGGTGGCGGACAGCGTGACGGCGAGGACGGCGACGGGGAGTCGGCGGTTCATCGGGGTTCCTTGGATCGGGTCGAACGGGGTTACGGGGAAGGGAAGTTCACACAGGAAGAGAAGTTCACACCGGAAGGGAAGTGGTCCGGACGCGCGCCCGCGGTACGACCAGCGGCGTCCCGGTCTCCGGGTCGGGCACCACCCGGCACGGCACGCCGAACACGGACTCCACCAGCTCGGCCGTCAGCACCTCGGCGGGTGGACCGGCCGCGGCGAGCCGTCCGTCCTTGAGCACCACCAGGTGGTCGGCGTACCGCGCGGCCTGCCCGAGGTCGTGCAGCACCATGACCACGGTGCGCCCGGCCTCGGCGTGCAGGTCGGCGACCAGGTCGAGCACGTCGAGCTGGTGCCGTAGGTCGAGGAAGGTGGTCGGCTCGTCGAGCAGCAGCAGGTCGGTCTCCTGGGCGAGCGCGAGCGCGATCCAGACCCGCTGGCGCTGCCCGCCGGAGAGACGGTCGACCTGCCGGTCGCGCAGTTCGGCGGTACCGGTGCGGGCCAGCGCCTCCTCGACCGCCGCCTGGTCGGCCTTGGACCACGGGCTGAGCATCCGCTGGTGCGGGTAGCGCCCGAGCCGTACCAGCGCCTCGACGGTGACCGCCTCGGGCGTGACCGGCTGCTGCGGCAGCAGGCCCATCCGCTTGGCGAGCGTCCGGGCGGGCATCCGGTGGATGTCGGCGCCGTCCAGGGTGACGGCGCCGGCGGCCGGGTCGAGCAGTCGGACGAGTCCGCGCAGCAGGGTCGACTTGCCGCAGGCGTTCGGTCCGACGATCGCGGTGACGGCGCCGCCGGGCAGTTCGAGGTCGAGCCCGTCGACGATGGTCCGTTCGCCGTAGCACAGCCCGAGCCCGTGGGCGGCGAGCCGGTTGACGTCGGTGGCGCTGGCCGTCAGCTGCATCAGCTGCTCCTCTGGGGAAGCCGGCCCTGGCGGATCATCAGCACCAGGAGCCAGGGCGCGCCGAGGGTGGCGGTGACGGCACCGACCGGCAGGCCGTGGACGGGGATCACGTGCAGTACGAGGAGGTCGGCCGAGAGCAGCAGCACGGCGCCGGTGAGCGCGGTGAGGCCGAGCGTGCCGGGGGTGGGCGGTCCGGCGAGCAGCCGGACCAGGTGCGGGACGGCGAGCGCGACGAAGGCGACCGGCCCGGTGAGGGCGGCGGCCAGCGAGGCGAGGGTGATGGTGAGCAGCAGCAGCCAGAGCCTGTCCCGCGCGGGGTTCAGGCCGAGGCCGCCGGCCGAGTCGTCGCCGAGGTCGAGGACGGCGACCCGCCGCTGGCAGAGCAGCAGGGCCCCGGCGGTCAGCGTGATGGCGGTGCCGCCGATCCACACCTCGGTCCAGTTGCGCCCGTACAGCGAGCCGGTGGTCCACTGCATCGCGGAGGAGGCCAGCTCGGCCGGGAACCGTACGACCATCAGGTTCACGGCGGCGGCCGAGCCCTGCTGGACCGCCAGGCCGACCAGCACCAGCCGGGTGACGGCCATCTTCGAGCGCCAGGCGAAGCCGCCGAGCAGCAGCGCGGCGAGCAGCCCGCCGCCGACCGCGGCGAGTGGGATCAGCTGCTGCGAGGCGCCGGTGGCGAGCATCAGCACCGCGCCGAAGGAGGCGCCGCCGGTGATGCCGATGGTGTCGGGGGCGGCCAGCGGGTTGCGGAACAGCCGCTGCAGCATCGAGCCGGCCATCGCCAGCCCGGCGCCCGCGATCAGCGCGGAGACCACGCGCGGCGCCCGGAACTGCTGCACCACCAGGACGTCGCCGGGCTCGCCCTGACCGAACAGGGCGCGCAGCGCGTCCCAGGCGGAGATGCTCACCTGGCCGGTGCCGAGGGCGATGCCGGTCAGCAGCACCAGCAGCCCGACGGCCAGCAGCGACCAGGCGGCGGTCCTGGCCCGGTGGCGGGCGATCGCGCCCATCGGGGCGGTCAGCGTGGTCACTTGGCCACCTGCCGGGCCAGCACCGCGAGCAGCGGCGCGCCGAGGAAGGCGGTCACGATGCCGACCTCGATTTCGGAGGGCTGCACCACGAGCCGGCCGAGCACGTCGGCGGCGAGCAGCAGCAGGGGACCGGCGATCAGGCAGCCGGGCAGCAGCCAGCGGTGGTCGTTGCCGAGCAGCGTACGGACCAGGTGCGGCGCCGCCAGTCCGATGAACGCCACCGGCCCGGAGACGGCGACCGCGCTGCCCGCGAGCAGGACCACGGCCAGGCCGCCGACCAGCCGGATCCGGGCCACCGGCACGCCCAGCGACTGGGCGGTCTCGTCGCCCAGGGCCAGCGCGTTGAGCGCGGGGGAGATCGCGAAGGCGGCGATCAGGCCGAGGACCAGGAACGGCAGCACCGGGGTGAGGGTGTCCAGGTGCCGTCCGGCGATCGAGCCGGCCAGCCAGAACCGGGCCTCGTCCAGGGTGCGGTGACTGGCCAGCATCAGTGCGGAGGTCCAGGAGGTGAGCACAACGGTGAGCACGGTGCCGCCGAGCGCGAGCCGGACCGGGTCGAGGTCCCCGCCGCGCCGGGACATGGTGTACGCGGCGACGGCGGCGACGGCGGCCCCGGCGAACGCGAACCAGACGTACTCGGCCGGGCGGGAGAGGTCCAGCGCGTAGATCGCGGCGACCACGGCGAGGCTCGCGCCGGCGTTGATGCCGAGGGTGACCGGCGAGGCCAGCGGGTTGCGGGTGACGCCCTGGGCGACCGCCCCGGCGACGCCGAGCGCGGCTCCGACGGCCAGTCCGATGAGCGTGCGCGGGACCCGAAGGCCCGTCACCACGTCGGCGTCGCCGCCGTGGGCGGCACCGGTGAGGGCGTCGACGACGGTGGACAGCGGGATGGATCGGGAGCCCAGGGCAAGGCTCAGGGCGGCGCACAGCACGAGCGCGCACACGCCGACGACCAGCAGCAGGGGCTGCCGGAGCGTCGGGGTACGGGGCGCCGCCGGGGCTGTGGCGGCCGGTGGGTCGGTTCTCAACACGAGTCGACATCTTAGGTTAGGTTTGCCTAACTTCGTCAAGGCCGGTCTGAAGGTCGGGCGGGAACGCCCGGTCGTGCGGAAGGGTGGTGTGTGCACGCTCTGAGGCGTTGTAAGGTGAGCCTCACCTTAATCGATCACCTTGCTCGATCACCTTGATCGAGCATCTTGATCGATCACTCGGAGCCGATCTCGGGAGCGCCGATGGTCCCCGGAACACCTCTGCCCGTCCTCTCCCGGGGGCGGTCCGTCGCCCTGGCCGACGACTACCACCGGCTGCGCGGCCTCTGCCCGGCGCTCCGACTGCGCCTGCTCGACCCCGCCGAGGACGACCCGTCGGCCGCCGACGGCTGGTACTCCGGGACCCAACTCGCCACCGACGAACGGGTCCTGGCCGCCGCTCTGGCCGGGGAGGAGGCCCGGATCGCCGCCGAACACGGCCGCGCGCCCCGCCCGCACGTCACCGCCTCCCGGCTGCTCCACCACTACGTCTGGTCCGCCTGCCTGCTCATCGCCGGCCCCTGGCACCTCGCCCGACGGGTCCCGGTCGTCGACCCCGCCGACCTCTGGCTGCACGCCCCCACCGGCGCACTCGCGCTGCGCCCGGGCGGGCACGTCACCCGCCCCGGCGACGACGAACTGCGCGCCGAACTGCGGTCCGCCGTGGTCACCCACCTCGAACCGGTGCTCGCCGCCTTCGCCGGTCCGACCCGGCGCCGCGACCGGGCGCTCTGGGGCATGGTGACCGACGACCTCGCCTCCGCCGTCTGGTACCTCGGCCGGATGCTCGACGCGCAGGACGGGCACGGCGTGCAGGACGGGCATGGCGGGCACGGCGTGCAGGACGCGCAGGACGCGCAGGACGCGCAGGACGCGCAGGACAGGCAAGACGGGCAAGGCGGCCAGGGCGCAAAGGACATGGCGTCCGTCGGGGAGGACGCCGCCGTCGCAGCCGCCGGCGCCCTGCTGCCCGGTGGCACCCTGCCGCTGCCCGGAGCCGCCGACTTCCGCCGGCTGCGCACCCCGGACGGCCGCGACCACCACACCCGCACCCGGCTCGGCTGCTGCCTCTACTACGCCGTCAAACCCGAAGCCGTCGCCTGCCTGACCTGCCCGCGCACCGGCGACGAGGAGCGGCTGCGGCGGTTCTGACGGTTGGTCGACCGACCGGCCCTACCGCTGCTCGGCCCCGTCGCCGCCCCCGCCGCCCCCGCCGCCCCGGGCGCGTCGCAGCACCGCCACGCCCCGGTCCAGGTCCACCCCGAAGTGCGGCGGCGCCCCGGCCTGGGTGTCGTCCCGGCGCGTCGCCTGTTCCCGCCGCTGCTCGACCTGGATCCGCTTGCCCGGGCTGAACACCGCGTGCAGTTCGTCCAGGAGACCGCCGCCGCCCGCCCCGACCCCCGGCGCGCGCTCGCGGCGGCGCGGCGAGGACTCGCCCCGGACCTGCAAGCCGGCCAGCAGCACCAGCCCGACCGCCACCACGACCACGCACACCGCACCTATGACGAAGCCCATGTCCAGCCCAACGCCGCACGGCCGCACCGGTGTTCCCGGACCCGGACGATCACCGGTTACGCTGCCGACGGACCCTAAGGAGAGCTCCCACCCATGACCGTGCGCGGAACCACCGTGGACATCCCGACGGCGGACGGCACCGCCGACGCCTACCTCGCCCACCCCGACGACGGCCGCCCCCACCCCGGCGTGCTGCTGTATCAGGACGCCTTCGGCCTCCGGCCCCACCTGAAGGCCATGGCCGACCGGATCGCCGAGGCCGGGTACACCGTCCTCGTCCCCAACGCCTACTACCGCAAGGGCCGCGCGCCGCTGGTGGAACTGCCGGAGCTGATCGACATCGAGCAGGCCGGCGAGATCTTCGCCCAGCTCGGCCCACTGCTCATGGCCGTCGCCACCCCGGAGGTTGCCGCCCGCGACGCGGACGCCTACCTGGCCTGGTTCGACGCCTCCCCGCTGGTCCAGGACGGCCAGATCGGCGTCACCGGCTACTGCCTCGGCGCCTTCCTCGCCCTGCGCACCGCCATCAGCCGCCCGGACCGGGTCGCCGCCGCGGCCTGCTTCCACGGCGGCCACCTCGCCACCGACCGTCCGGACAGCCCGCACCTGGACGCCCAACGGATCACCGCCGAACTGTACTTCGGCCACGCCGACCAGGACGACTCGATGCCGCCCGAGCAGATCGCCCGCCTCGGCGAGGCCCTCACCGCGGCCGGGGTCCGCTACCGGGCGGAGGTGTACGAGGGTGCCGGGCACGGCTTCACCCAGGCCGACACCAACCGCTACGACGCGGTCGGCGACGCCCGGCACTGGGCGGCGCTTTTCGACCTGCTGACGCGCGCCCTCCCCGCGTAATCCGGCTGTCCCCGCCTAACCCGGGCCGTTCCTCACCCCGTTCGGAATCCGTCCTGTTGGTCCCCGATCCACCGGCCGTACAGTGGGGGCCGGGCCCGAGGTGTGGCCGGGGGCCGAGCCGTTCTCCCGGTCGAACCGGACCGGCGGGCCCCGCCGAAACAGCCACGGGGGCCGGAACGTGCCGAACAAGCGGAACAGTCGAACCGGGCGGGCGCCCGGCAGCGTCCGGGAGGTCATCGCCGAGGCGCTGGCCGTCCGCACCCCCGGCGGGCTGCGGACGGCCGAACTCGACCGTGACGGACGGGCGTTGCGCTGGGTGGAGGCGGGCCCGACCGAGGGCGTGCCGATCGTCCTGATCGCCGGCTGCGGCGACTCCTCGCTCACCTGGGCCCCACTACTGCCCGAACTCGCCGAGCTGGGCCGGATCGTGGCGTACGACCGGGCCGGGCTCGGGGCGAGCGAGCCCGACCGCGCCCCAGGTCTGACGCTGGAGGCGCAGGCCGGTGACCTGGAAGCCCTGGTGCGGCACCTGGATGCCGGACCGGCCGTCCTGGTCGGGCACAGCTGGGGCGGTCAGCTGGCCCAACTCCTGGCCCGGCAGCGGCCGGAGCTGGTGGCCGGCCTGGTCCTGGTGGATCCGGCGCACGAGGAGTTCCGGCCGCGCGCCATCGCCGTCGCCGAGGCCGCGCTGCTCCGGTTCGGGCTGCTCCGGGCGGCCCTGGCGCCCGCCGCGCCGGACCGTGGCGACGTCCTCACGCGGGCCGAGGCGGCGGCGCTCGCCCACCCCCACCAGCGGCGGGCCGTGCTCGCCGAGCACCGGCTGACCGGTCAGGCCGTCCCGGTGCTGCGCCGTCGGCGTGCCGCCGGTCCGCTGCCCGAGGTGCCGGTCACCGTGCTGAGCGCGACCGAGGGGCTGCCCCGCGCGCTGCGCGCCCGCTTCACCGCCGCGCAGGCACGGATCGCGCCCGGAGCCGCCCGGGGCCTCCACGCCGAGGTGCCCGGCGCCGGCCACTACCTCCACGCCGACCGGCCCCAGGCGGTCGCCGCGGCCGTCCGAGAGGTGTCCGACCTCGCCCGAATCGCCCGGAACACCGCAGATTGACGCCCAACGACCGTCCGTACAGCGCCTGCTGGGCTCGCGACACGCTCTGGCACACTGTGTGCCGACGACCCGGTGGGGAGGGTCATGACACCTGGGGGCGGGGCGGATGAGCGGCGCGGGCACGGTGCTCGGCGGGCGGTACAAGCTGGTCGAGAAGGTCGGCGGCGGAGGGATGGGCGCGGTCTGGCGGGCCGATGACGAGGTGCTGGCACGGCCGGTCGCCGTCAAGATCCTGCGCGCGGACCTGTTCGAGGACGACACCGCCGTCCAGCGCTTCCGCCGCGAGGCCCAGCTGGTCGCCGCGATCGACCACCCGGGCATCGTGGACGTGCACGACTACGGGGAGAGCGGCGGGAGCGAGGGCGCGGACGGGGACGGCGACGAGCGCTGCGCCTACATCGTGATGGACCTGATCGAGGGCCGTCCGTTGAACCAGGTGCTCAAGGAGGACGGCCCGATGAGCGCCGAGCGCGCTCTCGGCCTGCTCGCCGAAGCCCTGGACGCGCTGCACGCCGCCCACCGGCGCGGGATCGTGCACCGCGACCTCAAGCCCTCCAACCTGATGGTGCGCGAGGACGGCGGGGTGGTCATCACCGACTTCGGAATCGCCCGGGCCGTCGCCAGCACCAAGCTCACCGCGCCGTACGCGATCATCGGCACCGCGGCCTACATGTCCCCCGAGCAGGCCTCGGGGGAGAGCACCGGCCCGGCCTCCGACCTCTACTCGATCGGCGTGGTCTGCTACGAGCTGCTGGTCGGGCAGGTGCCGTACCTGGGTGAGGGGCCGCTGCAGGTCGCGCTCAAGCACGTCAACCAGCCGGTGCCGGAACTGCCGGAGACCTTCCCGGCGGCGGTCCGGGCACTGGTCGCCACCGCGCTGGCCAAGCGGCCCGAGGACCGCTTCGAGAGCGCCGCCGGGATGGCGGCGGCGGCCCGCGTGGCGATCGGCCTGCCGGGAACGGCGCGCAGGGCGGCGGACAGCGGGACGATCGACCTGCGGGCGGGGGCCGGGGCGGCGGCTGGAGCGGGGGCGGCGCCCGTGGCTGCGGCCCCGGCCGGGCCGGAACAGGTCGTGAAGGTGGACCCACAGGCGGAGACCGAACCGGGCCGGCGCCGCTCGCGCCGCACCCTGCTGCTGCCGATCGTCGTCCCGGTCGTCATCTCGATGGGTACGGCGACGGCGCTGCTGATCGACCGCAGCCCCGGCAACTCCACCGCGGCCGTGTCGCCCGCCGCCCAACCGACCGTGGTGGTGACCGTCCCGGCGACCCCGGGTACCACCACCCCGACCGCCACCACGCCCGGGTCCGCGACCCCGCAGCCGACCTACACCCCGCCGGTCACCCCGGCCGCCGACCAGCCGCCCGGCGGCCAACCGCCCGTACCGGTACCGGCCCAGGGCGGGATCGGCGGCGCCCAGGGCCGCGGCGGCGGAGGCTCGAACACCGGCGGTGGCGCGGCGCCCGGCGCGTCGTCGGGCGGCTCCGCGGGCGGCTCCTCGGGCGCTCAGGCCAACCAGCCCGGCGGCGGGGGCGGGTCGAACCAGTCGCCGGTCAGTCCAGGCAACTCCACCTCCCAGGGCGGCACTTCCAGCGGTTCGTCGTCCGGCGGCAACACGCCCGCCCCGCAGACCCCCGCCCGGCCCGCCTCCTGCGGCGGCAGCAACTGGAGCACCATCGTCAGCGTCAAGGACGGCCGCCCGATCGGGATGCGCAACGACGACCTGAGCGGGGACAACCCGATCGTCCTCGGCGGCGCCACCCAGTACGGCTGGGTGCGCTCCACCGACCCCGGCAGCTGGATCGTGTTCAACGCCTGCAACAACGGCGGCCCGCAGCTCGTCCAGACCATGGACGGCAAGGTCGTGCTGAGCAACGGGTACAGCTTCCTCACCCGATGGACCGTCCAGAACGGCAGCACCGCGGGCTCGTACACGCTCGGCGACTACCAGAACCAGTCCTGCATGACGGACAACGGACCCGGCAACGACCTCACCATGGTCGCGTGCACGCCCGGAAACCCCGCCCAGGAATGGCGGTTGCAGTGACGCTCGTGAATCCCTCGCTGCGCCAACTGCCGGACACGGTAAGGGAATACGGCGCGTAGGCGGCCGCTCACCGGACGGGCGGCGCTATCAGACCGTCGCTCGCCGGGCAAGGGTGGCCGGTGGCGGGACCTCGCCATTCCGGTGTCAAGGGTGTGTATGGAAAGTTCTACAAGGATGTAAAAGTCGATCGGCCGTTGATCGATGTCGATCCCGGAATCGGCGGCCGGTGACCGATCTGCCGTCCGCGCAGGCGGTCGGGCCTTGGTTCGAGTGGCAACCCACTGCAAGGCCGGGTGGATTGCCCGGATTTGACCTCCATTTGATTCCCTTTACCAACTGGCGGGACCTGGCCAATAACTGAGGCAGACCTGTCATTTCACCTGCTGGATTGTCATGCTTCTGGTCATCCCCCAGCGGTAGCCCCCACCCCCACCCCTTGGTGGCGAGCCGCTCGACCGCACGGGGTTTCAGCACGTCAGCGCCCGTTCCGCCCCACAGGTGCCGACCCCGGCCCCCGGGACGCGGTGCGACCGCGCCCACACGCGGTTTCCCGGAAGGACTCGTACGTGAAGCGAAAGCTCGCTGCCGTCGCCGTGCTCTCGGCCACGGCCATGTTGACCGGTGTGATCCAGGTGACCACCTCCGCCGCCCAGGCCGCCCCGGCGGCCCCCTCGCTGCAGGCGCAGGCCGCCCAGCAGCACGAGGCCGTGCTCGCGGTGGCCAACGGCCAGTCCGCCCCGCTGGCGCAGGCGCTCGGCCTCGGCGGCCAGGAGAAGCTGGTGGCCAAGGACGCCGTCGTCGACAAGGACGGCACCCGGCACCTGCGCTTCGAGCGCACCTACGCGGGCCTGCCGGTCATCGGCGGCGACCTGGTCGTCCATCAGAAGGCCGACGGCGCGGTGAAGTCGGTCGACAAGGCGGTCTCCGCCCAGATCGCGCTGCCGAGCCTGACCCCGCAGATCCCGGCGGACAAGGCCGCCGCCCAGGCCTCCGGCGCGGTCAAGGCCACCGTCGGTCAGACCATCGACTCCGACGAGTCCCCGCTGGTCGACGTCCACCAGACCGGTCAGGCGCAGCTGGTCGTCTGGGCGACCGACGGCAACCCGCGACTGGCCTACCGGACCACCGTCGAGGGCACCCGCGCCGACGGCACCCCGAGCGCGCAGATCCTGGTCACCGACGCGGCCAACGGCCAGGTCCTCTCCACCCACGAGAAGATCGAGACCGCCGCCGGTACCGGCAAGGGCATCTTCGTCGGCCAGGTCCCGCTCAACACCAACCAGAACGGCTCGCAGTTCGAGCTCAAGGACACCAGCCGCGGCGGCCAGTCCACCACGGACATGAACAACAGCGAGTCGGGCAGCGGGTCGCTGTTCGCCAACCCCGGCAACAGCTTCGGCGACGGCACCAACAACAACCGCGAATCCGCCGCCGTGGACGCCCAGTTCGGTGCCGCCACCACCTGGGACTTCTACAAGAACACCTTCAACCGCAATGGCATCCGCAACGACGGTGTCGGCGCCCTCAGCCGGGTGCACTACGGCTCCAACTACGTCAACGCGTTCTGGAGCGACGACTGCTTCTGCATGTCGTACGGCGACGGCAACAACAACAGTGCGCCGCTCACCGAGATCGACGTCGCCGGCCACGAGATGACCCACGGCGTCACCGCCGCGACGGCCGCGCTCAACTACTCGGGCGAGTCCGGCGGTCTCAACGAGGCCACCTCGGACATCATGGGCACGATGGTCGAGTGGTACGCCAACCTGCCCTCCAACCCGCCGAACTACTGGATCGGCGAGCTGATCAACCTGCGCGGCGACGGCAGCCCGCTGCGCTACATGGACCAGCCGAGCAAGGACGGCTCCTCGGCGGACTACTGGGACCCGAACGTCGGCAACCTGGACGTGCACTACTCGTCCGGCGTGGCGAACCACTTCTTCTACCTGCTGTCCGAGGGCAGCGGCGCGAAGACGATCAACGGGTTCGACTACAACAGCCCGACGGCGGACGGTTCTTCGCTCGCGGGCATCGGCCGGGACAAGGCCGCGCAGATCTGGTACCGCGCGCTGACCGTGTACTTCACCTCGACGACCGACTACGCGGGTGCCCGTGCGGCCACCCTCAGCGCGGCGTCGGACCTGTACGGCGCGAACAGCGCCGAGTACAACGCGGTGGCGGCCGCCTGGACGGCGGTCAACGTCAACTGATCCGGGCCTGAACCGGGTCGGGCCTGAGTTGGGCAGGCCCGCCCGGGGCGCGTCCGAGCAGGGCCCGGTCGGACTGTGGGTGCCCAACGACCGGGCGTGACGGCGGGGGCGACGGTGTGCGGACCACCGTCGTCCCCGCCGTCCGTGCGCGGGCGGATGGCAGTGAACAGATGACGACGAACAGATGACAGCGAACGGATGACAGATAACAGATGTTGAAATCTGTCATCCGTTCGCTGTCATCTGTCATTCGCCATTCGTCCGCTGTCACACCAGGTCCCCGCTACGCCTCCGAGTCGTGCTCCCGCCGCTGGCGCAGCAGTTCGGCGTACTCGGCCTGCACCCGGCGGTCCATCGCGAGGGTGAACTGGGCATCGGCGACGGTACGGGCGAGCGGCCGGACCCGCAGGATGCGCTCGGTGAGCCGGGCCGCCTCGCCGGGCGGCAGCGGGGTGTCGCCGGAGAGCGCGCTGAGCAGGTGTTCGCTGACCACCTCGATGAAGATCTCGGCGATGGCGTCGACGTACTCCCGGGTGCGCCGGCTGGCGTCCAGCACCGCCGCGAGCGGCACGCCCTCGGCGACCAGCTCGGTGGTGGCGTCCATCAGCCGCCGACTGACGTGGGTGATCCCGTCGTCCTCGATCGTGATGTAGCCCTGGGCGATCGCCTCGGCGGTGTTCTCCTCGGTGAGCTGGTCCCCGAAGGCGGACTTCAGCTCCTCCCAATCCAGCCGCACCGGGGTCTCGTCCGACCAGGGGGCGGCGATCGCGGCCTCGAGCCCGATCAGCCCGGCGACGTCCCGCCCGCTCTCGCCGGCGCCGATCAGTTCGGCGATCCCGCCCAGGGTGTGCCCGCGTTCGAGGAGTTCGCCGATCATCCGTAGCCGGGTCAGGTGCTCCTCGCCGTACCAGGCGATCCGGCCCTCCTTGCGGGGCGGTTGGAGCAGTTTGCGCTCGCGGTAGAAGCGCAGGGTGCGGGTGGTGATGCCGGCCGCTTCGGCCAGTTCCTCCACCCGGTACTCGCGTTTTCTGTCGCCCGCAGCAGCTCTGACCTTGTCCACGGCGATCAGCATAGATCCGTCGGGTCGGCGGGGAGCCTCCGGGAAGTTCGGGAAACCTCCGGTGAATCCGCGCCGTCGTGCTTCTTCCATCCGGTGTCAGCAAGGGCTACCCTGCCAACCATGCCAGTGATTGCTGGCGCGATCGGCAGGGTTCCGAGGACGGCCCGGGAGGTTCCGGGGAACGCCCCCGGGAGGTTCCGGGGAGCCACCCCCCGGAAGAGCGTGACGACCACCGCCCCACCCTTCAGGAGGAGGCCGCATGGCATCCAGCAGCAAGCGCCCCCGCCCGGGCGCGTCCGGAGCGACCGACCCCAGCGCTGCGGCGGAGGCCGTACCGCACGTGCGGGTGGCGGTGATCGGCTCCGGTTTTGGTGGCCTCGGCGCGGCCGTCCGGCTGCGGCGCGCCGGGATCACCGACTTCGTCGTCCTGGAACGCGCGGACTCCGTCGGCGGCACCTGGCGCGACAACAGCTACCCCGGCTGCGCCTGCGACGTGCCCTCGCACCTCTACTCCTTCTCCTTCGCGCCCAACCCCGACTGGCCGCGCAGCTTCTCCGGCCAGCCGGACATCCGCGCCTACCTGGAGAAGGTGGCCACCGTCTTCGGCCTGCGCCCGCACCTGCGCTTCAACACCGAGGTGCTGGAGGCGCGTTGGGACGAGGAGCGGACCCACTGGCGGATCGCCACCTCGGCCGGCCAGTGGACCGCCGACGCCGTCGTCTCCGCCGCTGGACCGCTCGCCGACCCGCAGGTCCCCGACCTGCCCGGCCTGAGCACCTTCCCCGGCAAGGTGTTCCACTCCTCTCGCTGGGACCACGACTACGACCTGACCGGCAAGCGCGTCGCGATGGTCGGCACCGGCGCCTCCGCCGCCCAGATCATCCCGTCGATCCAGCCGAAGGCCGGCAAGCTGACGGTCTTCCAGCGCACCCCCGCCTGGGTGCTGCCGCGCCGCGACCGCGAGATCACCCAGCTGGAGAAGTGGCTGCACGGCCGTCTGCCGGTCACCGCCAAGATCCGCCGGGGCACCTTGTTCGCGCTCCGCGAGCTCCAGGTGGACGCCTTCGTGCGCCGCCCCGGACTGCTGCGCTTCGTCCAGCAGCTCGCCGAACGCCACATCGCCCAGGGCGTCGCCGACCCGGCACTGCGCGCCAAGCTCACCCCGGACTACCGGATCGGCTGCAAGCGCATCCTGCTCAGCAACACCTACTACCCGGCGCTCGCCGCCGCCAACACCGAGGTCGTCTCCGCCGGCCTGCGCGAACTGCGCGGCTCCACCCTGGTCGCCGCCGACGGCAGCGAGCACGAGGTGGACGCCATCGTCTTCGGCACCGGTTTCCACGTCACCGACATGCCCATCGGCGCCCGGGTGTTCGGGGCGAACGGGACGAGCCTCGCGGAGGAGTGGAAGGACGGCATGGAGGCGCTGCGCGGCTCGACCGTGCACGGCTTCCCCAACCTCTTCTTCGTGATCGGCCCCAACACCGGCCTCGGCAACAGCTCGATGATCCTCATGATCGAGTCCCAACTGAACTACATGATCGACGCGTTGACCGCGCTCGACTCGGTCGGAGCCGCCGCCATGCAGCCCACCGTCCGCGCCCAGCGGCAGTGGAACCTGGAACTGCAGCACCGGATGGACCGCACCGTCTGGACCACCGGCGGCTGCCTCAGCTGGTACCTGGACCCGAACGGCAAGAACACCGTGCTCTGGCCCGGCTCCACGACCTCCTTCCGGCGCGCCACCCGCAGGGTCGACCTCGGCGAGTACGAGCTGATCATGCGCACCGCCCCGACCGCCGCCCGTACCGTCCAGGAGGCCACCGCATGAAGTCCGTTCAGCTCCCCGTCGAGTACGTACCGCCCACGCCCGTCGAGGAGTTGAGCGTCCGCTCGGCGGACGGCATCCGGCTGCACGTCGAGGTGCACGGCCGGCCGGGCGCGCCCACCGTGGTGCTCTCCCACGGCTGGACCTGCTCGACCGCCTTCTGGGCCCCGGTGATCCGCCAACTCGCTGACCGTTACCGGGTGGTGGCCTACGACCAGCGCGGCCACGGGCACAGCGAGATCCCGCCCAGCCGGGCCCGCTACTCCACCCGGGCGCTCGCCGAGGACCTGGCCGCGGTGCTCGCCCGGACCGTCCCGGCGGGGGAGCGGGCGGTGCTGGCCGGGCACAGCATGGGCGGGATGACCATCATGGCCGCCGGCGGCCGTCCCGAGGTCGCCGAACGCACCGCCGCCAACGTGCTGATCTCCACCGGCCCGAGCGACCTGGTCGCCGAGCTCACCGTCCTGCCGGACGCCGTCCGCGCCCCGGGCCTGCGACGCTTCCTGCACCGGCAGCTACTGCGCTCCCGGATGCCGCTCGGACCGGTCTCGACGGTCAGCCGGGCCGCGCTCAAGTACGCGACCATGGGGCCGAGTTCGCCCGCCGGCCAGGTCGAGGCGACGGCCCGGATCGTGCACGCCTGCCCGACCGGGGTCCGCGTTCACTGGGCCGGGGTGCTCGACCGGCTGGACGTCCGGGCCGGGCTCGGCCGGATCACCGCCCCCACCGCCGTGGTGGTGGGCACCGCGGACCGGCTGACCCCGCCGGTGCACGCCCACCGGATGGTCGCCGAACTCGCCGATCCGCAGGGGCTGTTGCTGCTGCCCGGGGTCGGGCACATGGCGCCGCTGGAGCGGCCGGTGGAGGTCGCCGCCGAGATCCACCGGATGGCCGCCGCGCACCTGGGCGGGGCCGCCACCGCTGCGGTTCCCGTCGATCCTGCTGCCGTTCCCGCCGCTGCTTCCGCCGCCGAGAGGACCACTGTCGCATGAACGCCATCCCGCCGTTGTCCGCGCAGGTCGTGGTCGTCACCGGAGCCGCCCGTGGGGTCGGTGCCTCGCTGGCCCGCAAGTTGGCCCGGCGCGGGGCCAAGGTCGCGCTGCTGGGCCTGGAGCCGGAGGAGCTGAAGGCCGTCGCCGCGCAGTGCGGCGCGGCCGCCACCGCGTGGGAGGTGGACGTCACCGACCTGGAGGGGCTCAGTGACGCCGCGGACCGGATCAAGGAGCACTACGGGCGGATCGACACCGTGGTCGCCAACGCCGGGATCGCGATCGGCGGACCGCTGGCCGACAGCGACCACCGTGCCTTCAGCCGGGTGATCGAGGTCAACCTGCTCGGCAGCGTCGCCACCGCGCGGGCCTTCCTGCCGGCGCTCACCGAGAGCCGCGGCTATCTGCTGCAGATCGCCTCGCTCGCCGCGCTGACGCCCGCACCGCTGATGAGCGCGTACTGCGCCAGCAAGTCCGGGGTGGAGGCCTTCGCCCACTCGATCCGCGCCGAGGTCGCCTATCAGGGGGTCAAGGTCGGTGTGGGGTACCTGAGTTGGACGGACACCGACATGGTGCGCGGCGCCGACGAGGACGCGGTGCTGAAGCAGATGCGCGGGCGGCTGCCGTGGCCGGCCAACAAGACGTACCCGTTGGAGCCGGCGGTGGACCGGATCGTCGCCGGGATCGCCCGGCGCTCCGCCCACGTGTACGCCCAGGCCTGGCTGCGCGGGATGCAGCCGGTGCGCTGGCTGCTGCCGAGCCTGATCGCGGTGGTCGGTTCCCGCGACGTGGCGAAGCTCGCCCCGCGGCTCGCGGCCACCGCCGCCTCTCGCCTACGGGCCGTAGGGGCCGGCGGCGCCGCGGACACGGCGGCGCGGGGGAGCCGGTCGGGGGCGGGGAGCTGACGGCGAACAGCTGACGACTGACGGATGACAACCGACGGATGACAACTGACAGCTGACAGATTTCGAAATCTGAAAGCTGACATCTGAAATCTGTCAGCTGTCATCTGTCAGTCGTTCGCGATCCCCGCCAGCACCCGCAACGCCCACCTCAGCACCGGCAACGGCGGCGAGGCCAGTCCCACCCGCACCGCGGACGGCGTGCTCCGCGGGTCCACCGCGAAGGCCGCCGCAGGCGTCACCGAGATTCCCGCCCGCGCCGCCGCGGCGACGAAGGTCTCCGCTCGCCAGGCCCCCGGCAGGTCCCACCACAGGTAGTACGAGCACGGGTCCGCCCGCAGCCGCTGCCCCGCGAGCGCCTCCCGCGCCAGCGCCTGCCGTGCCGCCGCGTCCATCCGCTTCGCCGCTACCACCGCCGCCAGCGTCCCGTCCCCGATCCAGCGCACCGCCGCCTCCAACGCGAAGCCGCTCGGCGTCCACCCCCCGGTCCGCAGCGCGCCCGCGACCCGCTCGCGCAGCCCGTCGGGGACGACCGCGAACCCGGTGGTCAGCCCCGGCGCGAGCCGCTTGGAGAGGCTGTCGACCAGCACCGTCCGCTCCGGCGCGAGCGCGGCCAGCGGCGCCGACTCGGGGCGCAGGAACGACCAGATGGCGTCCTCGACGACCGGCAGGTCGAGCCGGCGCAGCTCCTCCACCAGCGCGACCGCCCGCTCGGGCGGCAGGCTGGTGCCCAGCGGGTTCTGCAACCGGGGCTGGACGTACACCGCGCGCAGCGGCCCGGCGCGATGGGCCGCCGCCAGGGCGTCGGGCCGCAGCCCGTGCTCGTCCATCGCGAGCGGCACCAGCCGGATGCCCAGCCGCCCCGCCACCGCCTTGACCACCGGATAGGTCAGCGCCTCGACCCCCAGCCGCTGCCCGGGCGGCACCAGTGCGGCGAGCGCCCCCGCGATGGCCTGCCGCCCGTTGCCCGCGAACAACAGCCCCCGCGCGTCGACGTCCCAGCCGCCCGGGCCCGCCGACAGCAGTCCGGCGAAGGCCTGCCGCGCCGCGTCGGTCCCGGCCGCGCCGACCGGCCGCAGCGCCTCGCCCAGCGCGTCGGCCCGCAGCAGCGGCGCCAGCCCGCCGGCCAGCAGTTCGGCCTGCCCGGGCGCGCTCGGGTAGTTGAGCTCCAGGTCGATCGGAGCGGTGGCCGGTTCGGCGAGCGCGATCGGCCCGTCCGGTGCGCACCGCCCGGCCCGGACGAAGGTGCCCCGCCCGACCTCCCCGACGGTCAGCCCGCGCCGGACCAGTTCGCGGTAGACCCGCCCCGCCGTCGAGGCGGCGATGCCCCGGCGGCGCGCGAAGGCGCGTTGGGTGGGCAGCTGCTGGCCGGGCCGCAGCCGTCCGCTGGTGATGTCGGCGGCCATCTCGTCCGCGATCAGCCGGTAGTCATCCATCGCGAGCCAACCTCTCCCGAACCTGCAGGCACCTGAACGCACGTGGCCACCCGGCGTTGCAGCGTCATTGCACCGAGCGCAAAGTCATCATTGCATCGAGATCATCCCGCAGCCTAGCCTCGACGCATGGACGAGCTGACATCCTTCGCGAGCGCCCTGGGCGCCCCGGACGCGCTGCGCGCCGTGGACGGCCACGCCGTGCTCGGCATCGCCGCCGTGGCATTGGGCATGGTGCTGTCGCCGGGGCCGAACATGATCTACCTGGTCTCGCGCTCGATATCCCAGGGCCGCCGCGCCGGACTGGTGTCGCTGACGGGCGTCGCCACCGCGTTCCTGGTCTACCTGGTCGCGGTGACGGCCGGAGTGGCCGCGGTCTTCTCGGTGGTCCCCGTCCTCTACACCGCGATCAAGCTGGCCGGCGGAGGCTACCTGCTCTGGCTGGCCTGGAAGGCGGTCAAGCCCGGCGGCACGGCGGTCTTCGCCCCGCAGCAGCTGCCTCCGGACCCGCCCCGCCGGCTGTTCGCGATGGGCTTCCTGACCTGTCTGCTCAACCCCAAGATCGCCATCATGTACGTCTCGCTGCTGCCCCAGTTCGTGGCGCCCGAGCGCGGCCACATCGCGGTGCAGAGCCTGGTGCTGGGTCTGACCCAGATCGTGATCGCGGTCACCCTGAACGGCCTGATCGCGATGAGCGCGGGCAGCATCGCCGGCTTCCTCAACCGCCGCCCGGCCTGGCTGCGCGTCCAGCGCTACGTGATGGGCACCGTCCTCGCGGGCCTCGCGGTGCACATCGCCGCCGACCGCGCCAAGGCCGTCGCGGTCTAGCCCGGCCGGCGGACCGCGGCAGCTCGTACCCCGCGTGGGCGAACCGCCCGTCCGGAGGCCCGCTGTTGGTCAGCCCCGCCACCGCGGCCGAGGCCTGTGGCGCGTGCAGGAGCTTCGCCCTGGGTGTGGGCGTGGCTGCGGTGAGTCGGTACGGTCTGGGGCATGACCACAGCCTTGATCACCGGCGCGACCGCCGGCATCGGAGCCGCGTTCGCCCGCCGGCTCGCCCGCAGCGGCTACCGGCTCGTCCTGGTGGCCCGGGACACCGAGCGCCTGGAGCGCGCCGGCGCCGACCTGCACGCGAAGTACGGCACCGAGGCGGAGGTGTTGACCGCCGACCTCGCCACCGACGAGGGCATCGCCGCCGTCGAGGCCCGGCTCGCCGACGCCGAGCGTCCGGTGGACCTCCTGATCAACAACGCCGGCTTCGGCAACAAGGGCGCCTTCGGGACCGTCCCGCTCCAGGACGAGCTGGACATGCTGAAGGTGCACATCGAGGCCATCCTGCGGCTGACCACGGCCGCCCTGCCGGGAATGCGCGAGCGCGGCCGGGGCGCGGTCGTGAACGTCGCCTCGGTGGCGGCCTTCCTGCCGCGCGGCACGTACGGGGCGAGCAAGGCCTGGGTGGTGAGCTTCACTCAGGGCGTGCTGCGCGACCTCGGCGGGACGGGCGTGCGGATGATGGCGCTGTGCCCGGGGTTCACCCGGACCGAGTTCCACCAGCGGGCGGGCATGGGCACCGGCAACATCCCGTCCTGGTCCTGGCTGTCGGCCGAGCGGGTGGTGGACGAGGCGATGCGTGACCTCGCCCGCGGCCGCTCGGTGTCCGTACCGGGCAAGCGCTACAAGCTGGCCGTGGCGATCGCCCGGGTGCTGCCCTCGGGCAAGCTCGGCGGCCTCTCCTCGAAGGCGGCGCGCACCTACCGGACGAACTGACGCGGTCGGCGGTCGGCCGGGAGGGCATGGCGACCGCGAGAGCAGGTCGGCCGGAGAGCAGGTCGGCCGGAGGGCAGGGCAGTCGGAGGGCATGGCGGCCAGGAGCACATGGCCCGCAGGAATAGAGGCACTCTCACTATTAGCTTGCCTAACTATGAGCTACTCTCGCTATGCTGAATCCCGACCGACCGCCATGCCCGCCGCCGCGGCCACGCCCCCGCGCGCCCGATCCAGGGAGGCCCGTCCTTGAGGCCCGCCGCCATCGACTGGACCCCGCCCGACCGCGCCGAGGGCGATCCCCGCCCGCCGGCCCAGTGGCGGCGCATCCTCGCCCTGTTCCGCCCCTACCGGGTCCGCCTCAGCACCGTCGGGCTGCTGGTCGCAGCCTCCGCCGTGGTGTCCGTGATCTCGCCGTTCCTGCTCAGGGCCGTGCTGGACACCGCCATCCCGCAGGGCCGCACGGGGCTGCTCAGCCTGCTCGCGCTCGGGATGATCCTCACCGCCGTGGTGAACAGCGTCTTCAACGTGCTGCAGACGCTGATCTCCACCACCGTCGGCCAGCGCGTCATGCACGACCTGCGCACCTCCGTCTACGGCCACCTGCAGCGGCAGTCGCTGGCCTTCTTCACCCGCACCCGCACCGGCGAGGTGCAGTCCCGGATCGCCAACGACATCGGCGGCATGCAGTCCACGGTGACCTCCACCGCGACCAGTCTGGTCTCCAACCTGACCGCGGTGGTCGCCTCGATCGTCGCCATGGTCGCCCTGGACTGGCGGCTGACCGTCGTCTCGCTGCTCCTGCTCCCGCTGTTCGTCTGGATCAGCCGGCGGGTCGGCCGGGAGCGCAAGAAGATCACCACCGAACGGCAGAAGCAACTGGCCGCGATGAGCTCGGCGGTGCAGGAGTCGCTGTCGGTCAGCGGCATCCTGCTCGGCCGCACCATGGGCCGCTCGGACTCGCTCGCCCGGGAGTTCACCGAGCAGTCCGACCAGCTAGCCGACCTGGAGGTGCGGTCCAGCATGGCCGGGCGCTGGCGGATGAACACCATCATGATCGTGATGGCCGCGATGCCCGCGCTGATCTACTGGGCCGCCGGGCTGACCTCCGCCGCCGGCGCGCCGATCGTCTCCGTCGGCACCCTGGTCGCCTTCGTCACCCTCCAGCAGGGCCTGTTCCGTCCGACCGTCAGCCTGCTCTCCACCGGCGTGGACGTGCAGACCTCGCTCGCGCTCTTCCAGCGCATCTTCGAGTACCTCGACCTGCCGGTGGAGATCGCCGAACCGCCGCGTCCGATCGGCCTGACCGACATCCGCGGCGAGGTCCGCTTCGAGGCCGTCGAGTTCCGCTACGACCCCGAGCAGGAGCGCCCGACCCTGGCCGGCGTCGAACTGAAGGTCCCGGCCGGGACTTCACTGGCCGTGGTCGGCGAGACCGGCTCGGGCAAGACCACCCTCAGCTACCTGGTGCCGCGGCTGTACGACGTCACCGGGGGCCGGGTCACCCTGGACGGCGTGGACGTGCGCGAGCTGTCCTTCGACACCCTGGCCCGCGCGGTCGGCGTGGTCTCCCAGGAGACCTACCTCTTCCACGCCTCGGTCGCCGAGAACCTGCGTTTCGCCAAGCCCGGCGCCAGCGACGCCGAACTGGTCGCGGCCGCCCGGGCCGCGCAGATCCACGAGACCATCGCCGCCCTCCCGGACGGCTACGACACCCTGGTCGGCGAACGCGGCTACCGCTTCTCCGGCGGCGAGAAGCAGCGCCTCGCGCTCGCCCGCACCATCCTGCGCAACCCGCCGGTGCTCATCCTGGACGAAGCCACCAGCGCGCTCGACAACCGCACCGAACGGGCGGTCCAGCAGGCCGTGGACACCCTGGCCGCCGGCCGCACCACCATCACCATCGCGCACCGGCTCTCCACCGTCCGCTCCGCCGACCAGATCGCCGTGCTCGACCAGGGCGAGGTGGTCGAACTGGGCACCCACGAGGAGCTGGTGGAACTGGACGGGCGGTACGCGGCGCTGCTGCGCCGGGAGGCGCCGGAGGCGGCGGCCCTGTCGGACGCCGCCCTCGGCCACGCGTGACCCGGTGGAAGGGCCGTCAGGCCGCCTTCGGGATCTCGTTGTAGCTCCCCACGACCTCCTGGCCGGACAGCTTCTGGATCGCCGCCATCACCTCGTCGGTAACCTGGCGGCGGGCCTGCGCCGAACGGGCCTGCCCGTGCAACTCGTCGAAGTGCAGCGGCTCGCCGAACCGGACCGTCACCTTCTTGATCCGAGGGACGCGCTTGCCCACCGGCAGGATCTGCTCCGGGCCCTCCAGCGCCACCGGCACCACCGGCACGCCCGCGGTCAGCGCGAGCCAGGCGACGCCCGTCTTGCCCCGGTAGAGCCGGCCGTCCAGCGACCGGGTGCCCTCGGGGTAGATGCCGAACGCCTTGCCGTCCTCCAGGATCTTCAGCGCCGACTCCAGCGAGGCCTGGGCGGAACGGTAGGTGCCGCGCTCGACCGGCACCGCGCCGATCGCCTCGAAGAAGCCCTTGGAGACCTTGCCCTTGAGCCCGGGGGCGGTCCAGTACTCGGCCTTGGCGAGGAAGTGCACCCGGCGGGGGGCGGTGAGCGGGATCACCACGCTGTCGATGAACGACAGGTGGTTGCTGGCCAGGATCACCCCGCCCTTGCGCGGCACGTTCTCGGCACCCTCGATGACCGGGCGCCAGATCCCCCGCGAAACGGGTTTCAGCACCAGCCTGGTGGCGAGGTCGAGCACGGTTCCCTCCCTGGACGAACGACCGCCCGGGAGGTGCCCGGGTCAGCAATCAGACCCGCAGACTACGACACCCACCCCGGCGCGCGTCCACTCCCGGACACCGTGGCGCACACCACGGACGGGTAGGGTACGGCCGTCCGAACCGAGCAAGACCCCGCAGTACCCAGGAGGAAACGATGGAGAGCGTCGAGGCCATCAAGGAGATGTTCGACCGTTTCGACAAGAACGGCGACGGCAAGATCACCGCTGCCGAGTACGCGCTCGCCGCCAACGAGATGGGCGACCACAGCGTCACCATCTCGATGGCCGAGGCGCTGATCCACGCGATGGACACCCGTCACCAGGGCTACCTGGACTTCGAGGAGTTCCTGGCCGCTCGCCAGCGCTGAGCCGGCGCGGACGGGGCCGGTCACCGTACCGGCCCCGCCCCAAGGGCCCGCTCGTTGCAGGACCCTGCTCGTCAGTCAGCGTGCCGGACCCACCGGGAACACCCGGCGCACCACCCGTTCCGCCGCCCCGCCGTCGTCCCAGACGCAGAACTTCGCCCGGAACCGCTCCCGCGTCTCCGGCTCCGGATCGCCCGCGCGCAGCGCCCGAGCCAGCCCGGCCACGTCCACCGTGACGGCGCCCGGCGGCTCCGCGAACAGGTCGAAGTACACGCCGCGTTCGCGCTGGTACTCCTCCCAGTCCGGCGCGAAGACGACGATCGGCCGGTCCAGCACCGCGTAGTCGAACATCATCGACGAGTAGTCCGTCACCAGCGCGTCCGCGGCCAGGTAGAGGTCCTCCACCACCGGGTGCGCCGACACGTCCACGATCTCCGCCGCGTCCTCACCGGCCGTCAGGTCACCCGGGCCGCCGGTGTGGAAGTAGTGGGTGCGCACCAGCAGCGTGAACCGCGGTCCCAGCCGCCGGGCCAGCTCCGCCACGTCCAGCAGCGGCACGTAGCCGCCCTTGCCGCCGCGGTGCGTGGGCGCGTACAGCACGGCCGTGGTGCCGGGTCGCAGCCCGAACCGGGCACGCATCGCCCGGACCTCCTCCGGGGTGGTGTTGGCCAGCCGGTCGTTGCGCGGGTAGCCGGTGTCCAGCATCTCGTACCGGCCGGGGAAGGCCCGGGCGAAGTGCTCGCTGGTGTGCGGGTTGGAGGAGACCAGGAAGTCCCAGCGGTCGATGGCCTCCTGGAGGCGGTCGAAGTCCATCCCCTCGGCCGCCTCGGGGCGGCCCTGCAGGTCCATGCCCATCGCCTTGAGCGGGGTGCCGTGCTGGGTCTGGACGTGCACCGTGCCCTGGCGCTTCG
This sequence comes from Kitasatospora sp. NPDC001683, assembly GCF_053596495.1. Lineage (NCBI taxonomy): Bacteria > Bacillati > Actinomycetota > Actinomycetes > Kitasatosporales > Streptomycetaceae > Kitasatospora > Kitasatospora sp. NPDC001683. Next base: position 66,065 of record NZ_JBSFGK010000003.1, on the reverse strand, counting down.
CCATCGTGCGGGGGAAGTTGACGTTGTTGACGAAGTACTTCGCGGTCGCCATCGCCTTGAGGTAGGCGGGTGTGTTGACGATCACGTACGGGACGCCGGGCGGCATGCTGTCGGCCTGCCGGCGGTTCTCCACCACCCACACGCCCCGGATCTGCGGGGCGAGTTCCTTCGCCTTCTCGTAGATCGCCGCCGGACTGCACGCGTAACCCCGGTGCCAGTACGCGGCGTAGACCGCCAGGTGCTCGTCCAGCGGGAGCCGGCGGAAGGCGTTGTACGCGGTGAACCGGGCGCCGCTGCGCACGCCCTTCTTCACCGCGGGCGCCACCGCCCGTGCCCCGCGCTTGAGTTCGCGCGGCAGCCGGCCGGTGCGGCGCAGCTCGGCGTAGGCTATCCGGGCGCCGCGGGCGGCCAGCCGGTACTGCACGCCGCGCACCCCGCCGGGGAAGCGGTAGTTCGCCGGGCGGTGGCGCTCGAAGTGCAGGGCGACCCGGTGGAAGTAGTCCTTGCGCCGGGAGACGGGGACCAGTCCGGGGGTGTCGTAGACGTTCAGCGCCTGGCGGACGGTCCGGTCGAAGACCAGGGTGCGCAGTGACTCCGGGACGGGCCGTCCGGGGCCGTCCGGGCGGTCGCAGCGGTCGATGAAGGCGAAGATGGCGTCGTACTGGGCGAACACGTCGGCGTGCTTGGGGGAGGCCGTGGCGGTGATCGCGCCGTCCCGGCCGCGCCGGTAGAAGTAGCAGGGGCGGTCGAGGTAGCGCAGCCGCTCGGCGGCCAGCAGCGCCGGGTAGGTGACCGAGATGTCCTCGTAGTAGCCGCGGCCGAAGGCGACCTCGAGGCCCTCCAGGAAGGCGCGGCGGAACACCTTGTTCCACACCGACATCACGGTCTGGAACAGCGCCGGGTACTCGGCCAGGGTGCAGCCCTCGACCAGCGGGGAGCCGACCAGCACGTGCCGCCAGGGATTGGGCTCGCTCCCGCCGTCCGGGTAGACGTGGGTGAAGTCGGTGAGCAGCACGTCGGCGGGCACCTCGCGGCGGCGCTCCTGCGCCAGCTCGTCCAGGATCACGCCGACCGTCCGCTCGGGCAGCCAGTCGTCGCTGTCCACGAACCAGACGTACTCGCCGCGCACCTGCGGCAGGGCGGCGGCCCGGGCGCCGCCGAGGCCCTGGTTCTCGGTGAGGTGCGTCACGCGCAGCCGGGAGTCGCGGGCGGCGTAGGCGTCCAGGATCGCGCCGGAGCCGTCGGGGGAGAGGTCGTCGACTGCGATCACCTCGAAGCGGGTCTCCGCGGCGGGGGTCTCGCCGAGGATCGAGTCGAGGCAGCGCGGCAGGTACCGCTCCACGCCGTGGACCGGGAGCACGATGCTGAGGAGGAGGGACACGCTGGCCGAGTCTACCGATCCACACGGCGCGACCTGCGGGGACGTCCGCCTGCGGGCGACGGGCGGGAGGGGCGCTGGGGGAGGGGGAGGGGACGGGCGACGCGATCGGCCCGGAACCGCCGGTGCCGGGCCCCGAGCGGGGCGGCACCGGCAGTCTGGTGGCGGCCCGGCCGACCCTCTACGGCCGGCCGCCGGTCCGGGCACCGTGCGGGCCTGGCCACCGCAGCGTCGAGGTGGCCGGGCAGTGGCCCGCAGGAGCCGGAGTTCGATCGAGTCATTTCATCACTCGAACGCGCGCCTGGGTGCGGTGCGGGCACCGGCGCGTGCATCAGATATTGCTTGGAGGATCGACGCGAGTCAATCCCTCGAATGTGTTCACTTCATGAATCGGGTTCCGCCGTCGATCACCCCGCCAATGATCGTTTTGTCGACCTTGTGGTTGTCCCCTATATGGGAGCCATTCATCGACACGGCGACGACACCGTCCGGACGCCCCGTGCGCCCGGCGCGCACGGCGCGAACGGGCGCCGGGTCCGTGCCTCCTGGCCCTGATGACGGACGGCTGGTCGTGCACCATCATTGATGCCTAGTCGTGACCGCCCGGGCGGCCCCTGGTGAATCGTCAGTTGACGTCGCGCGGTACGGTGGCACAACACCAAGGACGGTTGCGCGAAGGCCGTCCCTCACGGATAGTCTTCGCCTCACGGCCCTGGCGCCTCGTAGGGGTGGGAAAACTGATGGAACACATGCAAGTGCGGACTCGGCCCCGTGTGCCGGCGATCCAGTGCGGTGTCGGCGCGACCGGCCGCCGGATCGACCGACACCTGGCCGTGCTCGGCGCGCCCGCGCTCCCGGCGGTGGACACCGCCGAGGCGCTCGGGCTGATAAGGGAGTTGACGCCGCGCGGCGCCGACGCCCCGGCGGCGGCCCGCCGTCGCCACACCCGCGTCTCGCTGCTGGCGCCGCTGCGTCGGCTGCGGCGGAGCCTCTTCGGCGGGCGCGGCTAGGGCCTGCCCTGGCGGCCTTCCCCGGTCGCGGCCGACCCGGCCCGGCTCGACCCGTCGGACCATCCGGTCCGTCGGGTCGTCCGCGTGTCCGGAGGCCGGACCATCACTTCGGTCCGAACCTCCCACCCTATGCGAGCCCGACGCCCCGGCGCGGGCAGTCGGCGAGGCAGTGCGCGCAACCCGCTGACCTGGGTCAGGATGGCGCCATGGCGGACAACAACCACTCCACGTCGGCCGGGTCGACCGGCTCCTTCCAGAGCACCACCCTGGAGATCACCACCGGCAACCGCGAGGTCGCGCTCGACATCACCGACCGCTGCGCCGCGTTCCTCAACGAGCGGGCCGCCGGACGGGACGGACTGCTCAACGTCTTCGTCCCGCACGCCACCGCCGGGATCGCCGTCCTGGAAACCGGCTCGGGCAGCGACGACGACTTCCTCGCCACGCTGCGCGAGCTGCTCCCGGCCGACGACCGCTGGCGCCACCGGCACGGCAGCCCCGGCCACGGCCGGGACCACGTGGTGCCCGGCCTGGTCGCCCCGCACGCCACCCTGCCGGTGCTCGGCGGTCAACTGGCGCTCGGCGTCTGGCAGTCGGTGGTGCTGATCGACACCAACGGGGACAACCCGCGCCGCACCGTCCGGCTGTCCTTCCTCGGTTAGCTTCCCGGGGTCGGGTGGGCGACGTGTCCGGCCACGGCGGCGAGGTAGCGCTCGATCGCCAGGTGCTGGCAGAGCAGCGCGACCGGCCGGCCCAGCCGGGCGTACCAGGCGGACAGCCGGGAGAACGCGGCGACCTCGAACCACACCTCGCCGTCGGCGTCCATCGACACCAGGAACGACTCCTCGCCGCACTCCGGATGCCCGGGCAGCGTCCCGTACGCGAACCCGATCCGGTCCGGCGCCGCCACCGTCCACACCACCCGGCAGGGGATCACCAGCCGCGGCCACCGGCTGCCCGGCAGGCTCAGCCGCAGCAGCACGGTGGCCCCCTCCCGGGCGGGCCCGCCCGGGTACACCGCGAACCCGGTACCCAGCTGACTGCCCCACCCGAGCACGTACCGCCCGGCCCGCTCCAGCACCTCCGGCCCCCGTCCGAGGTGCACCCGCCGCCGCAGGTGCGCGTACCCGTCCGGCAGCCGGCCGCGCCGGGTGGCCCCGACCTCCGGGTACGTGGGCTCGGCGGCCCGGGCGGCTCGCAGCCGCTGTGGAAGATCGCCATCCATGGCGGCCACGGTAGCCGGGAGGCGGGGGAGCGCCTCCGGCGGGGGCGCGGGTGGCGACGGGCCGGCTTGCCGGCGCCGTGGCGCGAGCGGCCGGGGCGGGGGTGCCTTGCGGTGGGGCGGGGGCGGGGAGTAGGAAGGCGGCATGAGCGATACCGCGACGAACGACGCCGTTGTGAGCGAGGACGCTGCGGTCTGCGAGTCGGCGCCCGGCGGCTCGGCCGAGGCGGCGCTGCGCGAGGACCCGGCGGCGACCGGGCCGCGCGCCGACTGCGTGCTGTGCGGCGAGCCGACCGTGCTGCCCGCCGATCAGCCGGGCAGCACACTGTGCCCGACCTGCGCCTGGCAGCAGGCCCAGCGGATCGCCTGTTCGGGCTGAGAGGGCTGGGACGTCTGAAAGGCTGAGAGGGCTGAGCCGTCTGAACGGTCTGGGCGGCGGCCGCCGTTACGCGTCCTCCCGTCCGGCCAGGGCGAGGGTGGAGCCGTGGCGGCCCTTGCGGACCAGCAGCTGGGCGGGGATGCGGCTGCGCAGATCGGCGACGTGGCTGACGATGCCGACCGCGCGGTCCCGCTCGCGCAGGCCGTCGAGGACGTCCATCACCTCTTCCAGGGACTGCTCGTCCAGGGTGCCGAAGCCCTCGTCGATGAACAGGGTGTCCAACGGCATCCCGCCCGCCTCGTCGGTGACCACGTCGGCCAGGCCGAGGGCGAGGGAGAGCGAGGCGAAGAAGCTCTCGCCGCCGGAGAGGGTCGCGGTGTCCCGCTCAGTGCCCGTCCAGGCGTCGACCACCCGCAGGGCCAGGCCGGAGCGCTTGTTGCCGGTGCCCCGGTCGTCGCTGTGCACCAGGGTGTAGCGGCCGCCGGACATCCGGACCAGCCGGTCGCTGGCCGCCGCCGCGACCTGCTCCAGCCGGGCCGCCAGGACGTACGACTCCAGGCGCATCCGCAGCCGGTTCTCGGTGGAGGTGCCGGCGGCCAGCGCGGCGAGCCGGTTGATCCGCCCGTACCGCTCCAGCGCCGGGCCCAGCTCGGCGGCGAGGTCGCCCAGCTGCCACCCGATCGCGGCGAGTGCCGCGCAGCGCTCCTGGGCTGCGGACCGGGCCGCGTGCGCCCGGCCGAGCCGGTCGGTGGCGGCGTCGAGCGCGACCGCGGCGGCGGGCAGGTCGACCGGCGGACGGGACGCCGCCTCGGCCAGTTCGGGCAGCGCCAGCTCGTGCCGGACGGCGGCCGACTCGGCGCGGTGCCGCTCCAGCCGGGCCTCCAGCCGTTCCCGCTCCGCGCGCGGCAGCAGCACGGCGAGCGCCGCCCCGGCGTCCGGGAAGCCCGCCGCGGCGGCGGCCTTGCCGAGTTCCTCCTCGGCCCCGTCCAGCCGGGCCCGCGCCTCCGACGCCGTCCGGGCGGCCGCGGCGGCCGCGGCGACCGCCTCGGCGAGCCCGGTCAGCGACGCGGCCCGGTCGGCCACCGAGGCGGCCTCGCCCCGGGCGGCCGCGACCCTGGCGGTCAGCTCCCGCTGCTCGTCGTCCAGCTTCGCCAGCCGGTCGGTGAGCACGGCGGCGCGCTCCTTGGCCTCGTGCAGCTCGTCCAGCCGGCGGGCGCGGTCCTGCGACAGCCGGGCGATCTCCTGCCCGACCCGGCCGAGCGCCTCCGCCTCGTGGCGCGCGGTGCGGTGCTCGCGCTCCAGCTCGGCGAGCGATCGCGCGAGCACCTCCGTACTCTCCGGCCCGGCGGCTCCGGCGGCGGTCGCCTCGCGCACCCGCAGCGCGGTCAGCGCCTGGTCGGCCTCGCCCCAGACCCGCTCGGCGGCGGCCTGGGCCCGGCCGGCCCGCTCCTCGTCCTCGGCGCTCACCCGGGCGCCCTCGGCGGCCTCGGCGGGTGCCGGGTGCTCGGGCGAGCCGCAGACCCGGCAGGCCTCCCCGGAGCGCAGCTGCTCGGCCAGCTCGGCGGCCATGCCCGCGAGACGGCGGTCTCGCAGGTCCAGGCTGAACTCGCGGGCATCCAACGCGGCCGTGCGCAGCTCGGCGACCTTCGGCTCGGCGGCCGCGATCTCGGCGAGCAGGCCGTCCCGCTCCCGGGCCGCAGCCAGGCGAGCGGTCAACTCGATGCGCTGCCCGTCCAGTTGCTCGACCCGGGTGCTCGCCGCCTGGGCCCGCTCCTGCTGTTCCTCCAACCGGCCGAGCTCGCCGTCGAATTCGGCCAGCCAGTCCTCGGCCTCCTCGGCCAGTTCCTCGGCGCCGCGCCGGTCCTGCGTCAAGGCGTGCTGCTCGCGGGCGAGTTCGGTGCAGCGCCGCTCCTCCGCCCGGGCCGCCTCCAGCCGGACCACCTCGGCGCGCAGCCGCAGCTCGGCCTCGGCCAGCTCGGCGGCGTCGGCCCCGGCGGGCAGCTGCCCGCCGCCCTCCGCCCGGGCGAGCGCCTCCCGGAGCCGCTGCTCCGTCTCGCGGGCCCGCCCGAACGCGTCGGCCGCGCCCTCCCGCAGCCGCAGCGCGGACTCCACGCCGACCGCCTCCTGGGCGGCCGCCAGCCGCTGGCGGTCCCGCGCCGCGGCCGGCTCGAACCCGGCCAGCCGCTCGGCCTCGGCCAGCGCCTCCCGGTGCCGGCGCTGCCGACCGGCCAGCTCCTCGGCGGCCTCGCGCTCGTGCTGGGCCGCCCGCTGCGCCGCCTCGGCGCCCGCGAGCGCGGTCTCGGCGACGGCGAGCTGCTCGGCCGCGCCGCTGCGCAGGATCGCCGCCCAGCCGAGCACTCCGGCCGTCAGGTCCGCGTCACCGTCCTCGGCCGGCACCCACGCGCCGACGGGCTCGGCGGCGGGCCCGGCCGCCTGCTCGGCCTTGCTGGCGAGGTCGCGCAGCCGGCGCCGGCCGGCCTGGACGGCGCTCTCCTGGGCACGGCGCTGCTCGGCGAGCCAGGACTCGACCAGTCCGTAGCGCTCGGTGTCGAAGAGGCGGCGCAGCAGCTTGCCGCGCTCCTCCGAGTCGCCCTTGAGGAACTTGGCGAAGTCGCCCTGGGGCAGCAGCACCACCTGGCAGAACTGCTCCCGGCTCATGCCGATCAGCCGGTGGATCTCCTCGCCGGCCTCCTGGTGCGACTTGCTGACCGGCCGCCAGCCGGGCGTGCCGTCGCCCGCGTCGGCGGCCCACTCGCGCAGCAGGGTCTGCGGGCGCTCGACGGTGGTGCCGGTGCCGACCTTCTTCGGCCGGCGCTGCTCGGGCAGCCGGGTGATCTGCAGCCGCCGCCCGCCCAACGTCAGCTCCAGCTCCACCTGGGTCAGCCGCTTGGGATCGGCGTGGTCGCTGCGCAGCCGGTTGGCCCGGCGGGCGTTGGGCGTCTCGCCGTACAGGGCGAAGCAGACCGCGTCCAGCACGCTGCTCTTGCCCGCGCCGGTCGCGCCGCGCAGCAGGAACAGTCCGCCGGCGGCGAGCGCGTCGAAGTCCACCGTCTCGCTGCCCGCGAACGGGCCGAAGGCGGTGACGGTGAGTTTGTGCAGCCTCATCGGGGCAGGTCCGCCTTCCGGTCGGCGCCCTCGCGGACGCGCTCGAAGCCCTCGCGCAGCCAGTCGAGCTCGTCCGGCTCCGGCCCGGCACCGGGGCGGACGTGCCGGAGGAAGCCCTCGGCGATCTCCAGGTCGTCCCGGCCGCTGACCCGGGCCGCGTACGACCGGGACGGCTCGGCCCCGCCGTCCTCGGGGTCGAACAGCAGCTGGAGGGTGTGCGGGAAGCGACGGCGCAGCTTCTCCATCGGCTCGCTCGGGCGGGCCGCGTCGGTGAGCGTGGCCTGCACCCAGGACTGCTCGTGCTCGGCGTACTCCTCCTTGGTGAGCAGCGACTCCAGCGTGTCGCGCAGGGTGGCGAGCGGGCGCGGCTGCGGGCAGTCGACCCGCTCGGCCGTCACCGAGCCGTCGGCCGCGAGGTCGACCAGCCACATGGTCTTGCGCTGGCGCACCTCGGAGAAGGAGTAGGCGAGCGGGGAGCCGCTGTAGCGCAGGTGCGGGGCGAGGGTCTGGCAGCCGTGCAGGTGGCCCAGGGCCGCGTAGTGCACCCCGTCGAACACCGAGGCGGGCACGGCGGCGACCCCGCCGACCGCGATGTCCCGCTCGCTGTCGCTCGGGGCGCCGCCGGTGACGAAGGCGTGCGCCAGCACCACCGCCCTGGTCCCCTCGGGGCGCGTCGCCAGATCGGCCCGGACCTGGTCCATCGCCGCGCCGAGCACCGCCGCGTGCCCGCCCTTGGCCAGCCCGAACCGCTCGCGCACCAGCGTCGGCTCCAGGTACGGCAACCCGTACACCGCCACCGGGCCGTGCTCGTCCGCCAGCAGCACGGGCTCGGCGCACTCGCCCGGGTCCGTCCGCAGGTGGATCCCGGCCCGGCCGATCAGGCCGGCGCCGACCCCGAGGCGGCGGGCCGAGTCGTGGTTGCCGCTGATGAAGACCGTCGGCACGCCGAGGTCGGCCAGCCGGTGCAGCACGTCGTCGAAGAGCGCGACCGCGTCCAGGCCCGGCAGCGCCCGGTCGTACACGTCCCCGGCGACCAGCACGGCGTCCACGCCCTCGGACCGGACCACCGCCACCAGGTGGTCCAGGAAGGCGCGCTGGGCGTCGTGCAGGCTCTCCCGGTGGAACGAACGCCCGAGATGCCAGTCGGAGGTATGCAGCAGTCGCATGGTCCCCGACCCTAACGCCCGACACTGACAATCCCGCCGGGCTCAGGGGTCACGGGGGTTCTGGGGCGGGTCGGGATCTGCTGACGGGCCGTCGGGTCGGAAGGGGTGCATCGTGTTCCGCCGGCGGTTGGGGCGGGTGCGACTGGGGCAGATAGGGGGGCCAATTTTGGACCCCCAAGGGGATCCGGCCGCCGATGTTCGATTACTTGGGGTGGATTGTCAGTGGCTCTGTGTATGTTCCGTGGCGTCGACGGCTCCGGATGTCGGGGCGGTCGGTGTTGGTTCGTGCTGGTCTGTGCCGGCCTTAGCTGGTCTGTGCCGGTCTTTGCGGGCCGATGCAGGTCGGTGTGAGCCGGTGCGGGTCGGTGCAGGTCGAGTGAACGGGAGGAAACCCATGGCTGTGCAGGAGTCGGTGTACGAGGTGCGGGGCGTCGTGGTGGTGCGGCTTCGGTCGCTGCGGGAGCCGCAGGTGTTCCGGGGGCGGAGGGCGCTTCGGGAGCCGCGGGCGTTGCTGTTCGGCGGGCCCGGGGCCGGGGGCGGCCGGTTGCCGGTCGGCGGGCCCGGTGGAGCGCCGCCGCCCGGCGGGCGGGCTGCCGGGGCGGTCGGGGCGGTCGGGTCCGGGGGAGCCGGTGCGGGTGGGCGGCGCGGTGGTCGGGCCCGGGGCGCGCCGCCGCAGCCGGTGGCGCTGGCGCTGGCCGTCGAAGCGGCGGACTTCGCCGGGCTGGCGAAGTACGGGCTGTTCGGAGCGCTCGGGCACCAGGAGTACCTGCTGCGGGCGGAGGAGCAGCTGACGGGTCTGCACGAGCAGGGGCTGGAGGTGCACCTGCGCGTGCTGGAGGCCGGTGACTTCCAGGACTACTGCTCGGCGCTCGGGCTCGATCCCCGGGCACCGGCCGCCCGGGTCGCGTACGCGGGGGATCCGGAGCTGGCCGGGGAGCCCTTCGTCTACGCGGGCGAGCCGCTGGCGGACCTCCTCCCGGTGCTGCTGGACGATCACCGGGCGCGGGTGCGGATGTCCGTAGCCTGCGTGGCGCTGCTGGGCGCGGTGGGCGACGACCCGGCGGGGCAGCGGCGGATGGCGGCGGTGATGAGTTACGTGACCTCGGTCTACCTGGCGCTGGCCGAGGGAGCGGGGGACGGCTGCCACCTGCTGACGCTGCGCTGCCACGGCCCGGAGGACGGCGAGGAGCTCACCTCCGCGGTGGACGTCTGCCTGGAGGCGGGGCGCCTGCACCCCGCCGGGCGGGACGCGGAGGCGTTCTGCGTCACGCTCGCGGCCGGGGTGGCCTCCGGCGGTGAGGGGGCGTTGCTGTTGCACGGCGATCCGTCCACGTCCTCGCCGGGTGGGGCGAGCCCCGGGCCGAGGGTGCGGGGCTGGGCGCTGGCCGGTGGGCGGCTGCGGCCGATGACCGCCCACGAGGTGTTCGACGAGCTGGCCGACGACGCGGCGCGCGGGCTGCCCTTCCCGCCCGGCGTGGTCCCGCAGCCGGGGTTCCCGCTGCCGGGCTTCCCGGAGGCCGGGGGCGGGGGTGGGCCGCTGGGGTGATCGGCGCGTTCGCGGCCTCCGCGTCCACCATGCGGCGCTGGGGACTGTTCATCGACCGCCTGTTCGGGGAAGATCGGAGAAGATCAACAGCAGGAGCGCGCGGTACCCCACGCCGCCGCTCCGGCCGCTCCGCTCCGAACCGTGCTCCGCAGGTCCGGCGAGCCCGACAGCGAGAGGGGGGACGCGCGGCATGGCCCGGATCGAGTTCACGGCGGAGATCGCCGAGCTGCTCGGGAAGGTGCGCCGGCGTCCCACGGCGGGCTGGCCCTGGCGGCCGGGCGAGCAGGTGCCGGACGGGTTGCCGGTGAAGCAGTCCTGGGGCTGGCTGTTCGCCCCGGACGGGCGGGTTCTGACCCTGGTGAACCCCAGGGACGGCATCTGCTCGCTGCCCGGCGGCTCGCTGGAGCCCGAGGACGGCGGGGATCCCGCGGCCGCCCTGGCCCGGGAGGCGGGGGAGGAGGCCCAGGCCGTGATCGGCCGGCCGTACTACCTCGGCTACCTCTACGACCGGGTCGGCTCGGCGAACGGCGGGCACGAGTGCGCGCGGGTCCGGATGGCGGCGGCGCTGCGGGCGGTCGGACCGAGCGCGGCCGACCCGGCCTCGGGCCGGCACTACCGGCGGCTGCTGGTCGCGCCTGGCCTCGCGGTCGAACTGCTGGGCTGGGGTGCGCCCGGGCTGCGCCAGGCCCGGGCGGCGGTCGCCACCGCCGTGCGCTGGCTCGGCGTGCCCGCCGCCGCGAACGAGACGATCGAGGAGCTGCCGGTCGAGGGCTGCACGGTCTTCCCCGGCCCTGTGTACCCGGGCGGTGGACGCGTCCCGGGGCGCTGAGTCGCGCCCTCGGAACGTCGCTCCGGCCCGTTCTGCGTCGCTCCGCCGTACCGGTACTGTCCCGCGCCGCCGAGCTGACGCGCCGGCGGCCGCACGCTGACCACCGGCTGACCACGAGCTGACTTCTCGGAAGTTTTTTGTCTACACGCGATGACCGACACGCGTCGACATACACCCGTACCCACCTGCGTGAACTCACGCTCCGTCCGGGCAAGTTCACTTCTCAGCTATCAGACTGACCGTCAATATCCTTGGCATGAGCGCTTCCGCGTTCAGCTACCGCCTGGTATCCCTTCTGTGACCCGCGTCATACCAGGAGGTGCAATGCTCCGCCCTGCTCGTGCCCTGTCCGTCGCCGCGATGGCGGCCGGTCTCACCATGACGACGCTCTTCACGGCTTCGGCCGCCAATGCGGCGGGCGTCAACTACGTCGCCCTCGGGGACTCCTACTCGGCCGGCGTCGGTGCCGGCGGCTACCTGGGCGACAGCGGTAGCTGCAAGCGGAGCACCAACGCCTACGCGTATCTGTGGAAGAACGCGCACAAGCCGTCCTCCTTCGCCTTCGTGGCCTGTTCCGGCGCGAGAACCGGGGACGTCCTCAACAGCCAGATATCCGCGCTGAACAGTTCCACCACGTTGGTCAGCCTGTCGGTCGGCGGCAACGACGCGGGCTTCGCGGACACCATGAAGACCTGCGTGCTGGGCTCCGACAGCGACTGCCTCAACGCCGTCAACACGGCCAAGAGCTACGCGGTCAACACCCTGCCCGGCCGGCTGGACCGGGTGTACTCGGCGATCAAGTCCAAGGCGCCGAAGGCCCATGTCGTGGTGATGGGCTACCCGCACCTCTACAAGGTCGGCGGTGACTGCCTCTTCGGCATTGGCGACACCAAGCGCGCCGCCATCAACGGCGCCGCCGACACGCTGGACGGTGTGATCGCCAAGCGGGTCGCCAACGCGGGCCTCACCTTCGGTGACGTGCGCGGCATATTCGCCGACCACGAGATCTGCGGCTCGCTGAGCACCTGGCTGCACAGCACCACCCTGCCGATCGACGAGAGCTACCACCCGAACTCGGCCGGCCAGGCCAGCGGCTACCTCCCGGTCTTCAGTCGCTCCTGAGTGCCCCGGGCGTGACGCCTGCCCGGTCGCTCGCGCGACGGCGCCGTCCGGCCGTGCGGTGACCGGCCGTGCGGTGACCAGCCGTGCGGTGACCAGCCCGTGCACTGACCTGGTGCGCATCAGCCGTCGCGCGCCCGCGTTCGGTCGCACCGGCGGTGCCGACAGCGCTGACGGCGCCGTCGACGTGCATCGACGTGCATCGACGTGATCGACGTGCGCCCGCGCGCCGACCGGCGTGAACTCGCGGCATTCCCGGCGCAGTTCACCTCTCCACCGACAGACGGACCGTCAATGTCCTTGGCGTGAACGCTTCCGCGTTCGATTACCGCTTGGTATTCCTTTCTGTGACCCACGTCATACCTGGAGGTGCGATGTTCCGCCCCGCTCGTGCTCTCTCCGTCGCCGCGATAGCGGCCGTCCTCACCATGACGACGCTCTTCACGGCGTCGTCCGCCAGCGCGGCCGGCGTCAACTACGTGGCGCTCGGGGACTCCTACTCGGCCGGCGTGGGCGCCGGCAACTACCTGAGCGACAGCGGCAGCTGCAAGCGCAGCACCAACGCCTACGCCTACCTGTGGTCGAACGCGAACTCCCCGTCCTCCTTCTCCTTCGTCGCCTGTTCGGGCGCCAGAACAGGCGACGTCCTCAACAGCCAGATCTCCGCGCTGAGCTCCGGCACCAGCCTGGTCAGCCTCACCGTCGGCGGCAACGACGCCGGGTTCTCCAGCACCATGCAGACCTGCGTGCTCGGTTCCGACAGCGACTGCCTCAACGCCGTCAACACGGCCGAGAACTACGCGATCAACACCCTGCCGGGTCAGCTGGACCAGGTGTACTCGGCGATCAAGGCCAAGTCGCCGAACGCCCACGTGGTGGTGATGGGCTACCCGCACCTGTACCAGATCGGCGGCTACTGCCTCTTCGGCATCGGCGACACCAAGCGCGCCGCCATCAACGAGGCCGCCGACACGCTGGACGGCGTCATCGCCAAGGAGGTGGCCAACGCCGGTTTCACCTTCGCTGACGTGCGCGACATCTTCGCCGGGCACGAGATCTGCGGCGGGCTCGACACCTGGCTGCACAGCACGACCCTGCCGCTCGACGAGAGCTACCACCCGAACTCGGCCGGCCAGGCCAACGGCTACCTCCCGGTCTTCAGCCAGTCCTGAGCCCCGGTTCCACCGTCACGTCGGACTCCTGACGTGACGCCCCGGTGCCGCCGGCCCCTCCCGCGCTGGGAGGGGCCGGCGGCGGCGCCGTCTCAGCGCCCGTTCGGAGTGGGCCGCACCGGGGGGAACGGGATCGCGGCGAGCGCCGGCAGCAGCTCCGCCTCCTCGTGGTCCAGATGCGCCTCCAACTCGGCCGACATCCGGTCGAGTTCCGTCCGGAGCCGCTCCGGCTCGGCGATCTCGATCCCGGCCAGCAGTGCCACCAGCTCCTCCTTGATCCGCCCGATCGCCCGGTGCTGCTCGCCGAGCCGCTCCAGCACCCCGGCGAGCTCGGGGTGGTCACGGGCGAGGGCCGGGAAGATCGCGGAGTCCTCGCCGGTGTGATGGTGCGTCAACCCATCGCAGAACGCCAGGCAGTGCTGGCGCAGTTGCAGTCCGAGCCCGGCCGGGCGGCCGGGGGCGTGGGACCGCGCCTCCGACCGGACGTGGCGCAGCTGGGCCCGCAGCCAGGTGTGCGCCTCCAGCAGCTTGTCGGCCAGGCTGCGCACCTCGCGCGGCCGGCCCGCTGGTGCCTCGGGCCGTTCCAGCACGACCACCGGCAACTCCCGTGAGGTGTGCGCCTGGTAGTCGCCGTACCCGGGCGCGGCGCGGACGACGGCGTCGAACAGCCGCTTCCGATGGGCGCCTTCGGCGGGCACGGCGATCGCGTCGAAGGTCTCGGTGCCGAGCTCGACCCGAACCACCGGGTGGGCCAGCAGGTTGCGGTACCACTGCGGGTGTTCCGGCGCCCCGGCCGCCGAGGCGACGACCAGGAGCAGCCCCTCGGACCGGACGCACCCCAGCGGCACGGTGTGCGGTCGACCGGAGCGCGCCCCGGTGGTGGTCAGCAACAGCAGGTCGCCGCCCTCGAACGGGCCGCCGACCCGGCCGCCGTTCGCGCGGAACTCCTCGATGACGTTCAGATTGAAGGACATGGACATACGTGTGTGGTGAAGTCTCCTGAGAATTCGGGGGATTCACGGCCACACGCGGGCGCGCGCGACAACGGGCGGACACCGCGGTGGCCGCCTACGTCAGATCAGGGAAGCGGAGAAAGTGCTCATCGCGCATCGTCCCTTTACGCGTCAGGTGCTGGCTCGGCTGTCGGCCGGCCCACTACTCTGTGGCCGACGCCGCGCTGCACGCCCCCATTAGAGCCACGTCGCGGACGCCATGTCAACGAGCAAGATCAGCGGAGAAGGGGCGGACATGGACATCGACACGTGAGGACTCCAGCAGGTGGGGGCACGCCCGTGGGGAGGGCGCGAACGGTGATCTGGATCGTGGAACCAGGGCGCTCCCGGAGGGGCGGGAACGGGCGGTGCCGGTGCGCCGCACGCGGACCGAAGAGCAACAATGGACTGGACCAATCGGCCCGTCAAGGGAACGGCAGGTGAGCCGAACACCGAACGATCAGGCCACGAACGGGACAAGACGTAGCCTCAAAGCACATCGCGGACAAGCGCGTTCAGTGACCATTCAGGACCGATACAACTCCTCGATGTCCGCCGCGTACCGCTCCGCGATCGCCTGCCGACGCAGCTTGAGCGAGGGCGTCAGCAGTCCTTGTTCCAGGCTGAACTCCCTTGGCAGCAGCCGGAACGCGCGGATCGATTCGGCCCGCGACACCGCCGTGTTCGCCGCCCCGACCGCGCGCTGGATCTCGACGTGCAACTGCTCGTCCGAGAGCGCCGCCCAGGCGTCCAGCTGCTCCCGCCCGTGGGTCTTCAGCCAGTGCGCCAGCGCGGCCGGGTCGAGCGTGATCAGCGCCGCCACGTACGGTCGGTCGTCGCCCACCACCAGGCACTGGGAGACCAGCGGATGCGCCTCGACCCGTTCCTCCAGTGCGGCCGGGGCGAGGTTCTTGCCGCTGCTGGTGACGATCATGTCCTTCTTGCGGCCGGTGATGGTGAGGTAGCCGTCCTCGTCCAGCCGGCCGAGGTCGCCCGTCGCGAACCAGCCCTCGACCAGTGATTCCGCCGTGCACCGCGGGTGGTTGAGGTAACCGCCGAAGACCGAGCCGCCGCGCACCCAGACCTCGCCGTCGTCGGCGATCGCCACCGAAGCGCCCGGCACCGGCTGCCCGACGGTCCCGAGTTTCTGCCGCCCGGCGGGGTTGGCCGTGATCGCGGCGGTGGTCTCGGTGAGGCCGTAGCCCTCGTACAGCTGGAGCCCGGCGCCGGTGAAGAACAGGCCCAGCTCCCGCCGCAGCGCGGAGCCCCCGCACATCACCGTGCGCACCCGGCCGCCGAGCACGGCGCGCAGCTTGGGGTAGACGGTCCGCTCGTAGGCGAGGTGGCGCAGCCGTAGCGCCGCACCCGGGCCGGGGCCGAGCCCCAAGGCCTTCTGCTCCCGGGCGGTGGCCCAGTCGACGGCCACCTGCCGGGCCTGTTCGAAGAGTTCGCCGCGCCCGGCCTCCTCGGCGGCGCGCCTGGCCCGCTGGAAGATCTTCTCGAAGACGTACGGGACGGCGTGCAGGAAGCTCGGCCGGAAGCTCTCCAGGGCGGGCAGCAGCGCGTCGGTGGAGACCTCGGGGATGTGGCCGATCCGGAAGCCGCCGCGGATCGCCGCGATCTGCACCGCCCGTCCGTAGACGTGCGCCAGCGGCAGGAACAGCAGGGTGGCGGGCTGGCCGCCGCCGGTGTCACGGAGCACCTCGCCCCAGCCCGCGAGCAGCGAGTCGGCCTCGGCGGCCAGGTTGGCGTGGGTGATCAGGCAGCCCTTGGGGCGTCCGGTGGTGCCAGAGGTGTAGACCACGGCGGCGATGTTGGCGGCCGCGACGGCGAGCCGCTGGCGGTGCACCAGCGCGTCGGGGACGTCCCGGCCGTCCTCGGTGATCGCGGCGACGCAGTCGCGGTCCAGCTGCCAGATCCCGGTCAGGTCGGGCAGGGCGTCGCAGACCGCGCCGACGGTCATCGCGGCGTCCTCGTCCTCGACCAGGCAGGCCACCGCCTGGGTCTCGGCGAGGATCCAGCGCACCTGCTCGGGCGCGGCGGTGGGGTAGACCGGGACGGTGATCGCGCCGACCGACCAGAGCGCGTAGTCGAACAGCGTCCATTCGTAGCGGGTGCGGGACATCAGCGCGACCCGGTCGCCGTAGCGCACGCCGTGGGTCAGCAGGCCCTTGGCGAGCGCGAGCACCTCGTCCCGGAACTCCCGCGCGGTGACGTCCTGCCAGCGCCCGTCGGCGGTCCGCCGGGACAGCTGGACCAGGTCGGGGGTGCGTTCGGCGGTGTCGTACAGGGAGTCGGCGAGTCCTCCGGTGGCCTCGGGCCCGGCCGGGGCGGGGGTGGTGAACTCGCGCACGGTCCTCCCCAGTTCGCGACTCGCGGCGCTGTCTGCCGGTCCCGGCGCGCGGGCGCCGAAGTGGCGGCCCCCGTGCGTGCGGGCAGAGCGAAACTATCGGATCGGCCTGTCACTGCCCAGGGTTGTGACGGTGACGCGACGAGATCGGCACCGGTCCGTCGGGGCGGTGCCGCAGGTGCGGAGGAGGCGGGGAGGGGGTCGTGGGGCGTTGCGTGCTGCTGGTCGACGGTGTGGCGGTGCCGCGCCCGTGGTGCGCCGGTGCCGCGTCGGCGGTGCGTCGGCGGTACGGGCGGGATGGCGATCGGCTTCTGACGTGTCCGGGGCAAGGTGGAGGAGTGGAATGGTTCGACCCTCGAACGTGTGGTCAGGGCGTAGTAGAGTCTCGCAGACCTGTGGCGGGGAGCCTTCCGCAGCTTCCTCCGCAGGCCTCCCCAAGTCCCGCCGAACCCGTCGTCCCCAGCACCCCGCCCCGGAACCCCAGAACCCCGGGAACCCCGGAATCCCTCCGAACCGCTCCCCGTCCGCGCCTGGCACTTCCCGACCGAGGACTCCATGCGTCTGCGCAGCAGCTCGATCCGCGCGAAGATCATCGCGCTGCTCCTGGTGCCCATCGTCGCGCTCATCGCCCTGTGGGTGTACGCGACGCTCGCCGCCACCGGGGACGCCTGGAACCAGCTGGCGATCAGCCGTACGTACAAGGACTACGGGACGGCGGTGGACCAGTACGCGGGCGACCTGCAGAACGAGCGCCGCGCCGCGGTACAGCACCTGGCCGACCCGAACTCGCCGGTCGGCCGGGACGCCTTCGAGCACGCCAGCACCGCCACCGACCGCAGCCTCGCGGTGCTGCGGCAGAAGAAGGACGCGGCCGGCGACCGGCTCTCCGCCGCCCAGCGCGCCCGCCTGGTGCAGATCATCGCCGCCGCCGACCAGCTCGGCCCGCTCCGGGCCCAGGTCGGCCGTCTGGCGCTCAACTGGGAGTTCGCGCTCGGGCAGTACAGCGACCTGGTCCGACCGGTGTTCGGCTTCCGGTCCGCCTACGTCGCCCGGCAGAGCGGCCAACTCCCGCGCCAGGGGACCATCCTGATCGAGCTGGTGCGCGCCCGCGAGTACCTCTCGCAGGAGGACGCGGCGATGGAGGGCCTGCGCACCGGCGGGACCAAGCCCACCTCCGAGCAGTACCAGGCCGCGCTGGACGCCCTGCACAACCAGCAGGCGCTGTTCACCGTCTACATCGCCGAGCTCGAACCCGCCGACCAGGCCGACTACATCGCCCTGCGCGGCGGCGAGGCCTGGGGCGCGCTGGCCCGCGCCGAGGCGGACTTCGTCGGCGCCGGCGGCCCCGAGCGGGTGGTCCAGGCGCTCAACGTCGACAACTGGCGGGAGACCGCCGACCATTCGCTCGGCGACCTCTCCGCCATCGACTCCCGGATCGCCGCCGGGCTGGACGACCGCGGCCGCTCCGCCGCGATCGCGGCACTGTGGCGCGGCGGCATCGCCGGAGCCATCGGCCTGGTCGCCGTCACCCTGTCGGTGGTGATCTCGTTGCGGATCGGCCGCGGCCTGGCCCGCGAGCTGATCAACCTGCGCAACGCCGCCAACGAACTCGCCACCACCCGGCTGCCCGCCGTCATGCTGCGGCTGCGCCGCGGCGAAGCGGTGGACGTGGCCGTCGAGGCACCCGAACTGCACTTCGGCCAGGCCGAGATCGGACAGGTCGGCCAGGCCATCAACGCCGTCCAGCGGGCCGCCGTCGAGGCCGCCGTCGAACAGGCCGAACTGCGTCGCGGCGTCGCGGCGGTGTTCGTCAACCTGGCCCGGCGCAGCCAGGTGCTGCTGCACCGCCAGCTCACCCTGCTCGACACCATGGAGCGCCGCACCGAGGACCCGGCGGAGCTGGAGGACCTCTTCAAGGTCGACCACCTCACCACCCGCATGCGCCGCCACGCCGAGGGCCTGATCATCCTGGCCGGGGGCTCGCCCGGACGCGCCTGGCGCAAACCGGTCCGGATGGTGGACGTGGTCCGTGCGGCGGTCGGCGAGGTCGAGGACTACGCCCGCGTGATCGTCCGGCCCTTCCCCGGCACCGGCCTGCTCGGCAGCGCCGTCGCCGACGTGACCCACCTGGTCGCCGAACTCGTGGAGAACGCAGCGGTGTTCTCCCCGCCGAACACCCAAGTCACCGTCCAGGGCGAGGTGGTGGCGCACGGCTTCGCGCTGGAGATCGACGACCGCGGGCTCGGACTGAGCGAGCAGCTGCTCGCCGAGATCAACGAACGCCTCGCGGTGGAGCAGGAGTTCGACCTCGCCGACACCGACCGGCTGGGACTGTTCGTGGTCAGCCGGCTCGCCCGGCGGCACGGCATCCGGGTCCACCTGCGGCCCTCCCCGTACGGCGGGACGACGGCCGTGGTGCTGATCCCGCGCGAGTTGCTGGCGGAGGCGCCGGACGGGCTGCCGGAGCCGCCCACCGCCGGGGCGGGTGCGCGCCGCCCGGCGGGACGGACGGGCGGGCGCCCGGCGGGGCGGCGCGACCTGGTCGCGGTGCCGGACCCGGCCTCGGGCGACGGCGCGGGCGGGTCCGCGAGGACGTCCACGGGCACTGCTTCGGCCTCGTCTATGGCCTCGTCTTCGGGCACTGCTTCGGGAACGACTGCGGCCTCGTCTTCGGGCACGGCTTCCGGCGCGGTGCCCGCGGCGGGTACGGGCGGGCGGCACCGGGTGACCGGCGGGCCGCGACCGTCCGTGCCCGAGGCGGGGCGTACGGCCAACGGGCTGCCGCGCCGGGCGGCGCGGACCAAGGGCGGGCCGGTACTGGTGCCCGCGCCGGGGCCGGACACCGAGGGCGGCGCGCCGGGAACGGGACGGCACCGGTGGGAGGCGGAGGCGGCCGCGGGGCTTCCGGTTCAGGTGGATGCCCCGCCGGTGGACGCCGTTCCGGTGGAGGCTACTGCCCTGGACGCCGTTCCGGTGGACGCGGTGCCGCGGACGCCGGGCGGCCTGCCCCGGCGGGTGCGGCAGGCGAACCTCGCGCCGCAGCTCAAGGAACTGGCGAAGGAGCGGCTCCGCGGGGAGACCGGGTCCGGGGACCGCGCCGGAGGGCCGGTCGCGGAGGCCGCCGAGGCGCGCGACGCCGGGGAGGCCCGGGAGGCCCGGGGGCGCTCGCCGGAGGAGGCCCGGGCCACCTTCGCCTCGTTCCAGCGCGGCTTCACCCGTGGACGCGGGGCCACCGGCCCGGCGGACCGTACCGCGCAGGACCGTGCCGCGCAGGACCGTGCCGCGCTGGACCGCGCCGCGCAGGACCGTGCCGCGCTGGACCGCGCCGCCCGCGACCGTGGCCCTCAGGACCGAGCCGCCCGTGGCCGAACCGCCCACGACACCCCGGCCGCAGCGGACCGCCCGACCGTACCGGCCTGGCAGCCTCCGGACCCGTCCCGCCGCGCGATCAGCCCGGCCCCGGCCCCGGCGGCGCTGCCCGCGCCCGCCCCCGAGGACGCCGGTCGGGCGTCGCTGGCCCGCCGGATCCCGTCGGGTCAGTCGGTACGGCGGAACCCTGCGGGCGCCTCGCCCGTACCTCAAGTGACACCCTCAGCATCCGTAGCACCGGCAGTATCCGCAGTACCCGCTCCACCTGCAGGGCCCGTAGTACCGGTAGAACCCGCAGTGCCCGCAGTGCCCGCACCACCCGCTCCAGCGGAAGGAACTGATTCATGACCACTTCGACGCAGCCGTCCGGGGACCTCAACTGGCTCCTGGACGACCTGGTGGGCCGCGTCGCGGCCCTGCGGCACGCGGTGATCCTCTCCAGCGACGGGCTGGCCACCGGTGCCTCGCGCGACCTCGACCGGGAGGACGCCGAGCACCTCGCCGCCGTCGCGGCCGGGTTCCACAGCCTGGCCAAGGGCGCCGGCGGGCACTTCAAGGTCGGTGGCGTCCGGCAGACCATGGTGGAGCTGGACGAGGCGTTCCTGTTCATCACGGCCGCCGGCGACGGCAGCTGCCTGGCGGTGCTGAGCGAGGCCGAGGCGGACATCGGCCAGATCGCCTACGAGATGGCCCTGCTGGTCAAGCGGGTCGGCGAGCACATGGCCGCCGAGCCGCGCACCGAAGCCGCCGCGCCGAGGGGCTGAGCGGTCCGATGGCGGATCCGAAGGCGGACGGGCCGGGCGGCCCGGCGACACCGGAGGGCTCGGCGGCACCGGAGGGTCCGGTGGCGCTCGACGACCCCCAGGTGTCGGCGGGCCCCGCCGGGACCGACGGCGCGGAGCAGGTACCGGGGCAGGAGGCCACGGACGGACCCGAGCTGGACCTGTTCCGGGCGCGCACCCCGGCCGACGACCGGTGGTTCGACGACGAGGCCGGCCCGGTGGTGCGGCTCTACTCGATGACCCGGGGCCGCACCCGGCCGGTCGAGGAGGGCCTGTTCGACCTGATCTCGCTGGTCACCGCCAAGGACCCCGGGCCGGACGCCGGGGCCGTGCCCGCGCAGGTCCTCGACCCGGAGCACCAGACCCTGCTGGCCTGGTGCCGCCACGAGCCGCTGTCCGTCGCCGAACTCGGTTCCTACACCGACCTGCCGGTCAGCGTCGTGCGCGTCCTGCTCGGTGACCTGTACGACGCCGACCTGATCAGCGTCACCCGACCCGTTCCGCTCGCCGAGCTGCCGGACGAGCGCCTGCTGCGAGACGTGATCAATGGACTCCGTGCGCTCTGACCACACCCTTCCCGGCGCCAACGACCCGCGCTGGCGCGGTGGTCCGGCCGTCGCGGTGAAGATCCTGGTGGCGGGCGGGTTCGGCGCGGGCAAGACCACCCTGGTCGGCGCGGTCAGCGAGATCCGGCCGTTGCGCACCGAGGAGGAGCTCAGCGAGCTGGGCCGGCCGGTGGACGACACCTCGGGCGTGGAGGCCAAGCGCACCACCACGGTCGCGATGGACTTCGGCCGGATCGACCTGCGGCCCGGCCTCGCGCTCTACCTGTTCGGGACGCCCGGGCAGGACCGGTTCTGGTTCGTCTGGGACGAGTTGGCGCGCGGCGCGCTCGGCGCCGTGGTGCTCGCCGACACCCGGCGACTGGCCGACTGCTTCCCCTCGGTGGACTTCTTCGAGCAGCGCGGCATCCCGTTCCTGGTCGCGGTCAACTGCTTCGACGGCACCGAGCGGTTCGCCGTGGAGGAGGTCCGGGACGCGCTGGACCTCGACCCGGGGATCCCGGTGCTGCTGTGCGACGCGCGACTGCGGGAGGACGGGAAGGAGCTGCTGGTGGCGCTGGTCGAGCACGCCGCCGCGCTCCGTCGGCGGGCCGTCGGACAGGTCTGAGGGGCCGTGGGATCGCCGCTGGTCAGGGGCGCTTCGTGCACCCGGCATCTCATTCGGTGTTCCACATGTCGGACGCTCGGTGTCCGGAAGGTTGCCTAGACCGGCTCGGGCGTGGAAGGCTCTGTGGACGAGAGCCGTCCCGGCCATGCCGTCGGGAGGGCCGTCAGAGCGAAGCAGAACCAAGGGGGGCAGCAGGGATGACCGTCGACCGACGACGCATCACCGCCGTGCCCGGCCCCGTCATGCCGGCGCTCACCGTCCGCCGCTACATCGACCACGCGCTGATCTGCAGCGCCTGTTGTCGCTGACCGGCTTCGCCCCGACCCGGTACGTCCCCGGCGCCTCCGGCCCACACCCGGCCGCCGCCCGACGCACCACCGACCCCCGTCGACCAGGCCGCAGCGGATCGCCCGTCAGGTGCCGCCCGTCAGGTGCACCCGTGACCGGCCCGACCGGCCCCGCCTCGCGGAGTAACCACCAGTGAACACCGTCCGCCCCAGCAGTCTCCGCGCCGGGCTCGGCACGGACGGCCGACGGGGTCGCCACGACCTCGAGCCGTTCTGGCCGTCCCGGCAGCCGCACCTGTTCGATCAGACGTGTCCGGGTTCGCCCCGCGCGTCCCGGCCCTCCGCCCGCTGAACCCGGCTCCGCCCGGTCCAGCTCCGGCAGTGCGCCCGGTCGACGCGCAGACGACTCCACCCCGTCCGTCACGCGCGAAATGAGCGGCACACCATGTCTTCCTCCTCCACGGCCACCCTTCCCCTGCCCACCGCGACCCCGCATCTGCGCGCGGTCCGGTCCGTTCCCCCCGTCACCGCCGTTCCCTCCAGCGTCCCGTCCGTCTCCGCCGTTCCCACCGTCCCGGCCGGCTCCCCGGTCGTCGGGCCGAGCCGCCCGGGGGTGGTCCCGGCCGTCGGGCCGCAGCCCGGTGCGGTCGTACCGCCGGCGCCCGCGTCGCTGCTCGCCGCACTGCCGGCGGGGGCGACCGTCGTCGCCGCCCTGCCGCAGGGCGTGCTGCCGCAGGGCCTGCTCGCCCAGTACGGCGCTCAGGCCGGCGGGGCCGCCGGCCACCCGATGGTCGGGTACCTGGTGCTGGTGCCGGCCGAGAACCCGGTGCCGGCGCCGGCACCGGTCGGCATGGCGGGACCCGCCGCCCCGGGCGCGGTCCGGTCGGTCCGGCCGGCCGGACGCGGCATCACCGTCGACACCGAGCGGCGCAACGCGTACGTCGACGGGCGGCTGCTCGACCTCACGTACCTGGAGTTCGAGCTGCTGGCCCACCTCACCGAGCACCCGCAGCGGGTGCACACCCGGGACCACCTGGTCTCGGCGGTCTGGGGCTACGGCCACGTCGGGGACGGCCGCACGGTCGACGTGCACGTCGCCCGGCTGCGCCGCAAGCTCGGACCGGCCTACCGGGACTCGATCGTGACGGTCCGTCGGGTCGGGTACAAGTACACGCCGGCCGGCTGAGCGGCGAACGGGTAACAGCTGACAGAAGGCAGCTGACAGAAAACAGCTGACAGAAAACAGCTAACAGATGACAGCTGACAGATTTCGAAATCTGTCAGCTGTCATCTGTCACCCGCCGGGCGTCGCCCTCCCTCAGAGACTCAGCCGGTCGATCTCCGCCAGCTCGTCCTCCGTCAGCGGCCCAGCGGCCAGCGCGTTCAGGTTCTGGTCCAGCTGGGCGACACTGCTCGCCCCGATGATCACCGACACCACCCGCGGGTCCCGCAGTACCCAGCAGAGCGCCAGCTGCGCCAGGGTCTGCCCGCGACGCTCGGCGACCTTGGCCAGCGCCCGCAGCTGCTCCAGCTGCGGCCCGGTCAGCACCTCCTCCCTCAGGAACCTGCCGACCGACATCCGGGAACCGGCCGGCACCTGCCCCGAGAGGTAACGATCGGTCAACAGCCCCTGGGCGAGCGGCGAGTAGGCGATCAGGCTGGTCTGGGTGTCGCCCACCGCGTCCAGCACCCCGGCCTCCTCCGCGTGCCGGTTGAGGATGGAGTACGCCGACTGGTTCATCAGCACCGGTGTCCCCAGCTCGCGCAGGATCGCCGCGGCCTCCCGGTGCTGCTCCGCCGGGTAGTTGGAGATCGCCGCGTACAGGGCCTTGCCCGAGCGGACCGCGCTGTCCAGGGCTCCCATCGTCTCCTCGAGCGGGGTGTCCGGGTCGTGGCGGTGCGAGTAGAAGACGTCGACGTAGTCCAGGCCCATCCGGCCCAGCGACTGGTCCAGGCTGGCCAGCAGGTACTTGCGGCTGCCGCCGTCGCCGTACGGGCCGGGCCACATGTCCCAGCCGGCCTTGGTCGCGATGAAGAGCTCGTCGCGGTACGGCCGGAAGTCCTGCGCGAACAGGTAGCCGAAGTTGCGCTCCGCGCTGCCGTACGGCGGACCGTAGTTGTTCGCCAGGTCGAAGTGGGTGACTCCGCGGTCGAAGGCCCGGCGCAGCACCGCCCGTTGCACGTCCAGTGGCTGGGCGTCACCGAAGTTGTGCCAGAGTCCGAGCGAGACGGCGGGCAGCTGCACGCCACTGCGGCCGGCCTTCCGGTAGGTCATCGAGGCATAGCGGTCATCCGCGGCGAGGTAGCTCATGCCGGACATCTTGCCAGCCGGCTGGGTCCGATCAAGCCCTCGCTGCGAACTGGGTCCTGTCGCAACGCCTTTGGTGATCGGGCGGTGACGTCCGCTGTGAACCCTCTGGGCCCGCCCGCGCGGGCGGCCGGGTGCCGCCCGCCCGCGCAATGCGCCGCGCACCCCTACCCGGTGTGCACCCGCCACCGTAGGTGACGTGACGCGCGCCACCGGCCGCGGCGGAATGCCCAACGGTGGCACGGGGGATGACGAACGGTCGAGGGGCCGTGGCCGCCGGGGGGCGGCGCACGGCCCTCAGTCCTTCCGGCGCTCCCCGGCGTCTTCCGGCGCCCTCCGACGCGGTGCGGCCTGCTTGGGAAAATCCCCTTCCCCTCTGTACCTACTGGTATGTACAGTGATTCCCATGAGCACCCAGGACCGTCTCATCGAGAGCACCCAGGACCTCCTCTGGGAGCGCGGCTACGTCGGCACCAGCCCCAAGGCCATCCAGCAGCGCTCCGGCGTCGGCCAGGGCAGCATGTACCACCACTTCACCGGCAAGCCCGACCTCGCCGCCGCCGCCCTGCGCCGCAGCGCCGAGCAGATGCGGGCCACCGCCGAGGCCGACCTCGCCGCCCGTGGCACCGCGTACGACCGGATCGCGGCCTACCTGCACCGGGACCGCGAGGTGCTGCGCGGCTGCCGGATCGGCCGGATGGCCCAGGATCCGGACGTCGTCGCCGACCCGCAGCTGCGCGCCCCGGTCGAGGAGACCTTCGACTGGCTGCGCGGCCGGATCGCCGAACTGATCGCCGAGGGCCGGGCGCACGGCGAGTTCGCCCCCGGCCTCGACCCGGCGGACACCGCGGCCGCCGTGGTCGCCGTCATCCAGGGTGGCTACGTCCTGGCCCGCGCCGCGGCCAGCGCCGAACCCTTCGAACAGGCGGTCCGCGGCGCCCTCGGCCTACTCGCCGCCCACCGCCAGGTCTGACGGGCTCCCACCACACCTCGCCCGACGCCGACCGCCCGGGACCGAGCGGTCAGCGCCCGACGCATGCCACCAGCCGCCCGAGCCCAGGAGCCCGCCGTGCACGCCATGCAGTACGAGATCACCCTCCCCACCGACTACGACATGGGCATCATCCACAAGCGCGTGGCCGACAAGGGCCACCTGCTCGACGCCCACCCCGGGCTCGGCCTCAAGGCGTACCTGGTCCGCGAGCGCGGCCAGGACGGCTCACCGGTCAACCAGTACGCGCCGTTCTACCTCTGGCGCACCGCGGAGGGCATGAACGCCTTCCTCTGGGGCCCGGGCTTCCGTGGCCTGAGCGCCGACTTCGGCCGTCCCGCCGTCCGGCACTGGATCGGCGCGGGCCTGATCGAGGGCACCCGGACCGACACCCCGACCACCGCGACCCGCACGACCGTACGGCTCCCGGAGACCGCGGACCCGGCCGAGGCCATCGACCGGGCTCTCGCCGAACTCGCCGAACTCGCCGAACTCGGGGAACTCGCCGGACTCGCCGAACCGGGGGAACTCGCCGACCGCCCCGCGCAGCCCGCCCTGCACACCGCCGCCGTCGCCGTGGATCCGAGCCGCTGGGAGCTGCTCAGTCTCGCCCTCTGGCACGGCCCGGCCCCCGAGAACGCGCCCGGCACCCGCTACCGGGTGCTGCACCTGTCCCGCCCCGAACTCGACCGGCTGCCGACCGGCCGCCGCTGGTGAAAGGTCCCACCACTCCGATGCCCACAGCTCCGATGCCCACCCGGCCCGCCGCCATGACCCCCGCCGACCTCACCCCCGCCCCGCTCGACCGCGAAGCCGGCTACGCCCTGCTCGCCGAGCTCGCCGGCCCGGTCGCCGCCACCACCCTCGGCGGCCTGGACGGACTCGCCCCCGGCTTCGCCGACTGGATCGTCACGAGCCTCTTCGGCGGTACCTACCAGCGCCCCGGCCTCGCCCTGCGCGACCGCCAGATCGCCAACCTGGCCGCGCTCACCGCCCTCGGCGGCGTGGAGCCGCAGCTCGCCGACCACGTCCGCAACAGCCTGCGGATCGGAATGACGCGCGAGGAGATCATCGAGGTGATCGTCCACCTCGCGCCGTACGTCGGCGTCCCCAAGGCCCTGGCCGGTCTCCGGGTCGCCACCGCGACCTTCGCGGAGGCGGGCACCCCGGAGGAGGGCGCATGACCGCCGTCCCCACCACCCGCGCCGTACGGACCGTCCTCGGCGACCTCGACCCCGCCGAGCTGGGCCTCACCGACTCCCACGACCACCTCTTCATCCGCAGCCCCCGGTTCCCCGACCAGGAGCTGGACGAATCGGCCCCCGCC
The DNA here is from genome assembly GCF_053596495.1 of Kitasatospora sp. NPDC001683. Taxonomy (NCBI): domain Bacteria; kingdom Bacillati; phylum Actinomycetota; class Actinomycetes; order Kitasatosporales; family Streptomycetaceae; genus Kitasatospora; species Kitasatospora sp. NPDC001683. The sequence goes on along the minus strand of NZ_JBSFGK010000003.1, from coordinate 39,563 downwards.
GCCGACGTGCTGCGCGCCTACGCCGCCGCCGGCGGCCGCACCCTCGTCCAGTGGACCCCGTGGGGCATGGGCCGGGGCGCGGACGCCCTCGCCGAGCTGTCCCGCACGACCGGCGTCCAGGTCGTCGCCGCCACGGGCGCGCACCAGACCGCCCACTACTTCCCGGGCCGCTTCCCGAACCTGGACGACCCCGACCCCAGCGCCGATTCCGGCTCCAGTCATGCCCCCGCCCCGTACGCCGACCTCGCCGAGCGCTTCGTCACCGAGCTCACCACCGGTCTCCCCGGTGCCCCCGAGGGCGTACGACCGGGCCTGATCAAGATCGCCGACGACGCGGGCCCGCTCACCGGGCACACCCGCCGGACGATGGCCGCCGCGGCCGAGGCGCACCACGCCACCGGCGCCCCGATCGCCGTCCACCTCGAACCCGACGGTGACCCACACGGCGTCGTGCGCCGGCTCCACGGACGGCACGGAGTCAGCCCCGACCGGATCGTCCTCGGCCACCTCACCCGCTTCACAGACCGGGCACTGCACCGCAGCCTCGCCGCCGAGGGCGTGTTCCTCGCCCTCGACAGCCCGTCCCGGATCGGACACCCCGCCGACCTCCAGGCCTTCGACGTGATCGCCGACCTGGTCGAGGCGGGCCACACCGACCGACTGCTGCTCGGCGCCGACACGACCACCCGCACCGCCCGCGCGCTCGGCGGCCCCGCCCGGCTGCTCACCGACCTCGCCCCGCGGCTGGCCCGCACCTTCGGGCCCGAGCTGCCCGACCGGCTGTTGGTCGCCAACCCGGCGGCCGCCTTCGCCGCCGAGTGGCGCACGCCCTGAAGCCGGGGCGGCCCGGGCAGTGCTCCTCCTGTGGCCGAGCCCGCTCGACGGGGTTTGAATCCGAGTAGCCCCTGCCCGGACCACGCCCCAGAGAGGCGGTTTCGACGATGCACTCGTGGCTCGCTCCCGCCCGGCTCGCCGTCGCGGCCTTCCTCGCCGTCGCCCTCTGCTTCTCGGGCTACCACGCGGCGACCGACGGCACCGGGGTGGTGAACTTCTTCAGCTACTTCACCAACCTCAGCAACCTCGCCGGGATGGCCGTCCTGGCCTACGGCGGCTGGGCCGGGCTGACCGGCCGCCGGCCGGTGCCGGACGCGGTGCGCGGGGCGGTGGTGCTCTACCTGGTGATCACCGGGCTGGCCTACGGCACGCTGCTGGCGAAGTACCCCGCGCTGCTGGTGATTCCGTGGGTGGACGACGTGGTCCACCGCGCGGTGCCGCTCGTCGTGCTCGCCGATTGGCTGCTCGACCCGCCCGCCCGGCGCGTTCGCCCCGCCGCGGTGCTCGGCTGGCTGGCGTTCCCGCTGGTCTACCTGGTGTACGCGCTGACCCGCGGCCACGCCGTCGACTGGTACCCGTACCCGTTCCTCGACCCCGCCGGGCACGGCGGTTACCGCCGGGTCGCGGGGGCGTGCTTCCTGCTGGTGGTGGCCCTGCTGCTGATCGGGGCCGCCGTCGCCGCGGTGGGCAACGCCCTCGCCGCCCACCGGGACGCCCGGCAGGGCACGGTGCCACCGCGCGGCCGTCACGCCCGGGCCCGGACCGGCTGACGGAGCCGCACGGCTGTACGGCGACGGCTCCGTCAGCCGGACCGGCCGGTCGAGGAGCCGAGCGCCCGGAGGAAGCAGGCGGGGCCCGTGCCCGGTGGGGGAGGGCACGGGCCCCGCGCTCGACCGGACCGACGGGTCACATGTGGGTGCCGCCGTCGATGCGGAGCTCGGTGCCGGTGACGAAGGCACCGTCGTCGGAGGCCAGCATGGCGATCACGCCGGCCACCGTCTCCGGACCCGCGAAGCCCTGGCCGAGGGCGGGGGAGAGCTTGGCGAGCAGGCTGAAGTCGGCGTCGGCGGGCAGGCCCGGGTCGTTGGTCATGCCGCTGTCGATGCTGCCCGGCGCGACGCAGACCGCGCGCAGGCCCTGCTTCGAGTACTCCGAGGCGATCGCGTGGGTGAACGACTGGATGCCGCCCTTGGTCGCGGCGTACGCGGCCATGTAGGGGTGGGCGAAGGTCGCGGAGGTGGAGCTGAAGTTGACCACCACGCCCCGGCCGTTCGCGAGCAGCGCGGGGAGCGCCTCGCGGGTCATCAGGAAGGTGCCGGTCAGGTTCACCGCGAGGAGCTTGTTCCAGAACTCCAGGGTGGTCTCGTGGGTGTGCGAGGAGCGGAGGATGCCGGCCGCGTTGACCAGGACGTCCAGGCCGCCCAGCGCCGAGATCGCCCCGGCCACGCCGGTGACGACGGCGGCCTCGTCCGAGACGTCCAGGACCTGGATGGTCAGACGATCGGCGGTGCCGTCGGCGGTCGCGTGGTCCAGGGTCTTCTTCAGGCCCTCCTCGTTGACGTCGACGGCGACGACCTTCCCGCCCTCGGCGAGGATCCGGTGCACGGTGGCCTGGCCGATGCCAGAGCCGCCGCCGGTGATCAGGACGTTCCGTCCGCTGAAGCGCTCCATGGTGGTACTCCTTCGATCGTGGTCTCTCGACCTCGATAGGCACGTTACGCCTATGTGGCACAACGTGCCAAAAAGTCTTGATGTGACAGAACGGCGCAATGCGTCCCGACGGCGTCCGGCTGCGTACGCTGACCCTTGTGACCGGACGCCCGACCCTGACCCAGCGCCGCCGTGACGCCACCCGGCTGGAGATCGCCCGCACCGCCGCCGCGCTCTTCGCCGAGCGCGGCGCGGAGTCGACCACCGCCGAGGAGATCGCGGCCGCCGCAGGCATCTCGCTGCGCACCTTCTACCGCTACTTCTCGGTCAAGGAGGACGCCGTCGCCCCGCTGCTCGCGGCGGGCGGACAGCGCTGGGTGGACCTGCTGGCCGAGAGCTCGACCGACCTCCCGCTGCGCCAGTCGCTGGAACGCTCGGCGGTCGCGTCGCTGACTCCGGCCGACGAAGAGGCCGTCGAGGCGATGCACTGGACCCGCAGCCTGCTGCGCGACCCGCGGCTGGACGGCACCTGGCAGCGCGTCCACGCGGGATCGGAGGAGCGGCTGCGGTCCGTGCTGGCCGCGCGCTGCCCGGACGGCGCCGATCCGCTGGAGATCCGGCTGGCCGCCGCCGCGGCCACGGCGGCGATCCGGGTGGCCCTGGAGCAGTGGGCCGACTCCGACGCCCCGGTCGCCGGCCCGGGTTCCCCGCAGGACCTCGGCGCCCGCTGCATGCGTGAGCTCACGGCGGGGCTGCGGCTCTGGGAGCGGGTGGACGAGGGGTAGCGGTCGGCGCCGGGTGGCTGGCAGGCTGACAGGTTTCAGCTGACAGATTTCGAAATCTGTCAGCTGAAACCTGTCGGTCGGTCGCCCCTCCTCGGCACCCTCCAGCCCCCCATCAGCTTCCTCCCAGCTCCCGCTAGGGTTGGTCCTCGCGCCCCGGTGGGGGAACCGGGGTGACCTCCTCGGATGTCCCTGAGCGGAGGGGGCGTGGAGTTCGAGGCGTGGGAGCAACTGGGACATGGGTCTGACGAGCCACAAGGTGCTGGCGCTGGCCGTACTGCTGGCGGTCGTGATGATGATCGGCACGGTCTGGCTGTGGCCCAGACTCGCCAGGAAGAGCTGGCAAGCGGTGCTCGGCCGGATAGGCACGTTGCTCGCCACCCAGCTCGCCGTGCTCGCCGCGCTCGGCCTGGTGGCGAACAACTACTTCGCGTTCTACAGCAGTTGGGACGACCTGCTGGGCACCGGCAGCACCGGACCGGTGGTGATCCACAACAAGGCGGACGCCTCCGGACGCCTCATGGTGGAGACCATCGGCCAGGCCTCGGTCAAGGGCGGCGGCGCGATGGGCCGTGAGCCCAGCCGGTCCGGCGAGATCCGCAAGGTCCGGATCGACGGCAAGGAGAGCCGGCTGTCGACCGAGGCGTACGTCTACCTGCCGCCGCAGTACTTCCAGCCGGAGTACGCGCAGAAGCAGTTCCCGGCCGTGATCGTCAGCACCGGGTTCCCGGGAATCGCCGAGAACCTGATCACCCGGTTCAACTACCCGGGCGCGGCGCTCAAGCTGCTGCAGGAGGGCAGGATGCAGCCGACCGTCATGGTCCTGATGCGCCCCTCGCCCGCCCTGCCGCAGGACACCGAGTGCGAGGACATCCCGGGCGGCGCCCAGTCCGACACGTACTTCACCAAGGACGTCCCCTCGGCGATCGAGGCGAGCTACCGGGTCTCGACCGACCCGCAGGCCTGGGCCTTCATGGGCAATTCGACCGGTGGCTACTGCGCCGTCAAGCTGGCCATGCGCCACCCGGACGTCTTCCCGACCGCCGTCGCCCTGTCCGCGTACTACGAGGCCGCGGACGACCCGACCACCGGTGACCTCTTCGGCGGCAGCAAGCAGCGCCGCGACGAGGCCAACCTGATGTGGCGGCTGAAGAACCTGCCGCAGCCGAACATCTCCCTCCTGCTGGCCGGCACCAAGAAGGGCGACGGCAACTACAAGCAGGACACCGAGGCGTTCATCGACGCGGTACACAGCCCGATGAAGGTCTCGTACAGCATGCTCGAGAACGGCGGCCACAACTTCGAGACCTGGAGTGCGCTGCTGCCCTCCTCGCTGGAGTGGCTGTCCCAGCACCTCAAGGTGCCGAACCAGCCGAACCAGCAGGGCCAGCCGAGCCCGCAGGGCCAGACCGTCTGACGGCGGCCCGCGCCCGGCGAGAACGAACCGAACCCCCGGGACCCATGGGGCAGCGTCGGGTCCCGGGGCTCCGGTTTCGTCGTCGTCACACCGCTCAGGCCACCCGCTCCAGCGTCCCGGTGTGCAGCTGGCCGACCCGGCCGCCCTCGCCCTCGAAGGTCCAGAAGGCCCGCACGGTCAGCGCGTTGAGGTCCATCACGTGGCTGACGGTGATCCCGCTCTGCTCCGTCCAGCTGACGAAGTAGATCTCCGGCGCGATCTCGGCGACGTGCAGCCGCACGTCCTCCCACTGGCCCGCCGACTCGCCGAGGCCCTCCCAGCGCAGCCGCGTGCCGTCGGCCGAGTAGGTGTTGCGGAAGGCCGCGCCGTTGTCGACCCGGAAGACGTAGGTACGGCCGGCGAAGGCGGGCAGGGACGCGGTCATGGTGGGGCGGGACCTCTTCTCGGGAGCAGCGGGCGGATCGTGCGGGGCGTACGGGCCGGCACATCGGACTCGGTGCACTTGTGCACCGCGGAAAATGCCAGGCTTCCAATTTATCCGACCGGGCGGACTCGGGCCGCCCCGCGCGCCACGGTGCGGTCCACAGCCACAGCCACAGCCACAGCCACAGCCACAGCCATAGCCACAGCCACTCCAAGGAGGGCTTCCAGGTGAAGACCGGCGACTACGCCGAGACGCGAGTCAAGCTCCCGTCCGGCACCGGAGCCTGGCCGGCGCTGTGGACCTGGAACGGCACCAGCGGCTCGCACGGGGAGATCGACTCCTTCGAGTACCACGCCGACAACCCGAGCACGCTGGAACTGACCAACCACGTCAACCCGGACCACCTGTTCTACAAGAACGCCAAGACGATCGCGAACGACGGCTGGGTCACCATCGGCACCCACTACGGCGCCAACTCGGTGGACTGGTACGTCAACGGCGTCAAGGTCTTCTCCGACGGCACGGGCGTGGGCGCCAACTGGTCGGCGTACCTGATCCTCAACCTCTCGGTGAGCGCCGGCAAGTACCACCCGGCGCCGCAGGGGAACACCCCGATCACCTTCGCCGCCGACTACGTGCGCGTCTACCGCTGAGCGCGGACGCCGAGCGCACGTAGCCCGCAGACCAGCCGCTCTCAGGAACCGGCAGCCGTACGACCACTTCCGGGCGAACGGCTGCCGGTTGTTGCGTCCGTCCGGTCGTCCGGGCTGCGCATTCCGCCGGACCCGCCGAGCGCAATCCCGCCGGACCCGCCGGTCGGCACACCCGGCACGCCCGGGCCAGCGGCGATACCGCGCGACCGCCGCCACGACCGCCGTGGAACAGGCGGCTGGGCAAGTGGACTGACGTTCCGTCAGGGAGCGAGGACCTGCCCGAGCCGGGTTGCGATCTGGTGCATCACCGGCACCAGCGAGGACGCCCCCGCCTGCTCCTCCAGCGCTCGGATCCGCGCCTCCGGGCCGGACACCGACAGGGCGGTGGGGGCCGGCGCGCCCGGCACCGCGAGCGCGATGCAGCGGACGCCGATCTCCTGCTCCTGGTCGTCGACCACGTACCCGCGCTCGCGCGCCTCGGCGAGCTGGTCCATCAGCTCCTGCGGGTCGGTCACGGTGTACTCGGTGTGGGCGGGCAGCGGGTTGGGGCCCAGGATCGCCCGCGCCTCGTCCTCGGGGAGCTGGGCGAGGAGTGCCTTGCCGACGCCGGTGCAGTGCGGCTGCACCCGCCGTCCGACCTCGGTGAACATCCGCATCGAGCGCCGCGACTGCACCTGCCCGACGTACACCACCTCGCCGCCCTCCAGCACGGCCAGGTTGGCGGTCTCGCCGGTGGCCTCCATGAGCTCGGCCAGGTACGGGCGGGCCCAGCTGCCGAGCAGGCGGCCGGCGGTCTCGCCGAGGCGGATCAGCCGGGGGCCGAGGGTGTAGCGGCGCGCGGTGTCCTGGCGGACATAGCCCTGCTGGACGAGGGTACGAACCAGTCGGTGGATGGTCGGCATCGGGAGGCCGGAACTGCTGGAGAGTTCACTGAGGGTGGCCACCCCGCCGGAGTCGGCCAGTGCCTCCAGGAGTTGGAAGGCGCGCTCGACGGACTGCACGCCGCCGCTCGCGCGGTCGGCGCCTGTCGTCGATGCTGTGTCGGGGGTCGCAACCACCGGCGTTCCCTTCGCTGTCGGGGAGGAGTAGAGTCCCGGCGACCTCTTCAACAAACCGTTGAAATTCTGTATCGCGGAAACTAGTCTCCACTTTACAGAATCGAACTCGCCGACAGGCGGGTAACGATCGAGGAAGTTCCCGAGGAAGTTCCCACCGGAGCTCCCTTCGCCAGGCTCAACCGTCTTAGGAGTGTCCTGCTCATGGCTGCAGATCAGGGGCCCGTCGGCGCCTCCCCCGCCGCTCCGGTCGTCACTGTCGCCGGTCCGCGCGTCCACCGGGCGGAGGAGGTGCTCACTCCGGAGGCGGTCGCCTTCGTCGTCGGCCTCCACCGCGCCTTCGAGGGCCGCCGGCAGGAGCTCCTGGCCAGGCGGAAGGCCCGACGCGCGGAGATCGCCCGCACCGGCACGCTGGACTTCCTCCCCGAGACCGCCGACGTGCGCGCCGGGGACTGGAAGGTCGCCGAGGCGCCGCGGGCCCTCCAGGACCGCCGGGTCGAGATCACCGGCCCCACCGACCGCAAGATGGTCATCAACGCCCTCAACTCGGGTGCGAGGATCTGGCTCGCCGACTTCGAGGACGCCACCTCTCCGACCTGGGAGAACGTGGTCAGCGGCCAGGTCAACCTGATCGACGCCTTCGAGGGCCGGATCGACTTCACCAGCTCGGCCGGCAAGGCCTACACCCTCAAGCCCGCCGCCGAACTCGCCACCGTCGTGGTCCGCCCGCGCGGCTGGCACCTGGACGAGAACCACCTGCTGGTCGACGGCGTCCCGGTGGCCGGCGCGTTCGTCGACTTCGGCCTGTACTTCTTCCACAACGCCGCCCGGCTGCTCGCCAAGGGCGCCGAGGACCCGAACTCCGGCCCGTACTTCTACTTGCCGAAGACCGAGAGCCACCTCGAGGCCCGGCTGTGGAACGACGTGTTCACCCACGCCCAGGCCGCACTCGGCATCCCGCACGGCACCGTCCGGGCCACCGTGCTGATCGAGACCATCACCGCCGCCTTCGAGATGGACGAGATCCTCTACGAGCTGCGCGACCACGCGGCCGGCCTCAACGCCGGGCGGTGGGACTACCTGTTCTCGATCGTCAAGAACTTCCGCGACGCCGGCGAGCACTACATCCTGCCGGACCGCAACAGCGTCACCATGGCCTCGCCGTTCATGGCCGCCTACACCCGGCTGCTGGTGCGGACCTGCCACAAGCGCGGCGCCCACGCGATCGGCGGCATGGCCGCGTTCATCCCCAGCCGCAAGGACCCGGAGGTCAACGCCGCCGCCTTCGAAAAGGTCAAGGCGGACAAGGACCGCGAGGCCGGCAACGGCTTCGACGGCTCCTGGGTGGCCCACCCGGACCTCGTCCCGGTCGCCCGGGCCTCCTTCGACGCGGTGCTCGGCGAGCGGCCCAACCAGAAGGACAACCCCGGTCCGGCCGAGCCGGTCACCGCCGCCGACCTGCTCGACATCGCGGGCGCCGGGGGCACCTGCACCCACGCCGGGCTGCACAACGCCGTCCAGGTCGGCATCCGCTACATCGAGGCGTGGCTTCGCGGGCTCGGGGCGGTCGGCATCTTCAACATGATGGAGGACGCCGCCACCGCCGAGATCTCCCGTTCGCAGATCTGGCAGTGGATCCACAACGGGGTCGTGCTCTCCGACACCGGCGAGAAGGCCACCGCCGAGCTGGTCCGCAGCCTGGTCGCCACCGAACTCACCGAGCTCCGCGCCGAGTCGGGCGCCGAGGCCTATGAGGCCGGTCGCTGGCGCGAGGCCGCCCAGCTCTTCGAACGGGTCGCCCTGGCCGAGGAGTTCGCGGACTTCCTGACCCTCCCCGCGCTTCCCCTGCTGGGCTGAGCACCAATCTATCCGCCGGCGCCTCCGCTGCCGCCCGCCGGGCTGTAGCAGTTCCGCCGCCCTTTGCTCCGTTCCGTACGGCGACGAATCCACCTGTCCTCTCGTCGTCGTACGGAACGGTCTTTTCTTTCCGAGGAGTTCACTGATGGCGCGCATCTTCTTCAACGGCCAGGCGATGGTCGGCGGACCGTTCCACGACAAGGTCGCCGACGCCCTGATCGGCCCGGTCCGCACCGCACCCGGATACCGCTTCTTCTCCATCGACCACAGCGGCGGGACGGACGTCTGCCCGGGGCTGCTGGCCGACCCGGCCGTCGACAGCGCGATCGAGGGCGAACTGTACGACGTCAGCCTGGAGCGGTTGCGGGATGTCATCCTGCCCGGCGAGCCCCGGGAGCTGGAGCTCGGCGTGATCGAGCTGGCGGACGGCTCCGCGTGCCTGTCGATGCTGCTCGCCCGGGGCGAGCTCGAGCGCGGCGTGCACCGCGAGATCACCCACCACGGCGGCTGGCGCGCCTACCTGGCGACGCTGGGGCGCACGGCCTGAGGGGTTGGGGTCAGGCTGGCGCCGACGGGTGACAGATGACAGCTGACAGATTTCGTCATCTGTTATCTGTCATCTGTCACCCGTCGGCTGTTCTTGGCGACGGTCCTGGCCGACACCCTGGCCCAAAGGTCCCGGCCGCGCGACGCTCGACCGGGTGAGACGGCGGGCCCCTCCCGGACGCGCCACAGCCCCGGACCCTCGCCGTGGATCCGGGGCTGCGGTCCGCGCATCGATGACAGCGAACAGATGACGGACAACAGATGACAGATGATGAAATCTGTCGGCTGACATCTGTCCGCCGCCCGAAGGAGCGCGGAGTCCGGGCGCGCACCGTCCCTGGGCGCCCCGGAGTCACGGAGCCGAAGGACCGCCCGAACAGCTCAGACGGTCAATCAGCCGAATGGTCGAACCGCCGAACGTCACACCGGCCGGGAGGCGAGCTCCTTGGCCGCCCGGGCGCAGGCGCGGGCGATCCGGTCCTCGTTGACGGTGGTCAGCTCGCCCTTCTCGACCACGGCGTTGCCGTTGACGAACAGCACCGCCAGCGGCGGCAGCGCGCCGAAGGTGAGGGCCGCGACCGGGTCGGCGATCGAGGAGTGCATGATCCCGTCGATCTTCCACAGCGCGAGGTCGGCCAGCTTCCCGGCCTCGATCGAGCCGATCTCGTTCTGCCGCCCCAGCACCCGGGCCCCGCCCATGGTGCCGAGCCGCAGCGCCTGGCGGCCGGTCAGCGCGGTCGGGTAGCCGTGGAGGCGGTTGATCAGCAGCGCGTTGCGCAGCTCCGTACCGAGCTCGCCGGACTCGTTGGAGGCGGTGCCGTCGACGCCGAGCCCGACCGGTACGCCGGCATTGAGCATGTCCGGCACCCGGGCGATGCCGGCGGCCAGCCGGGCGTTGGAGGACGGGCAGTGCGCCACGCCGGTACCCGTCTCGGCGAACTTGGCGATGTCGGAGTCGTTCATGTGGACGCAGTGCGCCATCCAGACGTCCTCGCCGAGCCAGCCCACCGACTCGAAGTAGTCGGTCGGCCCCATGCCGAACAGCTCCTTGCAGAACTGCTCCTCCTCGGCCGTCTCCGAGCCGTGGGTGTGCAGCCGGACGCCCTTGCGGCGGGCGAGTTCGGCGGACTGGCGGAGCAGGTCGGTGGAGACCGAGAACGGCGAGCAGGGCGCGATCGCGACGTGCAGCATCGAGCCGAAGGAGGAGTCGTGGTAGCGGTCGACGGCGGCCTCGGAGGCGGCCAGGATGTCGTCCAGTTCCTCGACGGCGTGGTCCGGCGGCAGCCCGCCGTCCTTCTTGCTGCGGTCCATCGAGCCCCGCAGCGCGGTGAAGCGCAGGCCGAGCTCCTGGACGGCCTCGATCGAGGCGCCGAGGACGTCCCCGCCGTCCTTGGGGAAGACGTAGTGGTGGTCCGAGGCGGTGGTGCAGCCGGACTTGAGCAGGGCGGCGGCCGAGCCCTGGCTGGCGGCGTGGACGAGCTTCTCGTCGATCCGGGCCCAGGTCGGGTAGAGCGCGACCAGCCAGTCGAAGAGGATGTCGTCCTGGGCGAGGCCCCGGGTGATCCACTGGTAGAAGTGGTGGTGGGTGTTGACCAGGCCCGGCGTGATCAGGTGGCCCTCGCCGTTGATCCGGCGCACCACGTTGTCCAGCCAGTTCGGGGCGGGGCCGTCGCCGACCGACTCGATGCGGTTTCCGAGGATGACCACGTGGCCGCGGGCGTACTCGGTGTCGGCGGCGTCGACGGTGGCGATCGCGACGTTCTCGATCACGATCCGCTGGTCGGCGGGAGGGGGCTGGACTGCCATGGTGTCACTCCTATGGGGGAGGGCCGGGAAGGGCGCGCACCTCATGGTGCGCGCCCCTGCCCGGACCGGTCAGGACGGTGTCGCCGTCGGCACCGTCGCGTCGGAGGCCTGACCGGATCTGGATCCGGCTGCGGATCCCGCTGCGGACCCGGATCCGGGCCCGGAGGCGGACCCGGATCCGGCCCGGGCGGCTCCGACGTGGTGGAAGAGCAGGTTGAGCAGGACGGCCATCACGCAGCCGGCCGAGATCCCCGAGTGCATCAGGGTCCGGACGGCCTCCGGGAAGGAGTCGTAGAAGTTCGGCACGGCGATCGGGATGATGCCGACACCGAGCGAGACCGACACCAGGATGGTGTTGGCGCTGGACTCCATGCCGGCCTCCGCGAGGGTGCGGATCCCGCTCGCCGCGACCGTGCCGAAGAGCACGATCCCGGCACCGCCGAGGACGGGCTGCGGCACCAGGGAGACGACCGAACCGAGCACCGGGAAGAGCCCCAGCAGGATCAGGATGCCTCCGCCGGCCGCGACCACGAACCGGCTGCGGATCTTCGTCAGTGCCACCAGCCCGATGTTCTGGGCGAAGGCGCTGGCGGCGAAGCCGTTGAAGACGGGGCTGATCGCGGTGGCCAGTCCGTCGGCCCGCAGACCGGCGGCGAGCGTGGTTTCGTCGGCCTCGCGCTCGACGATCTTGCCGAGGGCGAGCATGTCGGCGGTGGACTCGGTCATCGAGACCACCATGACGATGCACATCGAGACGATCGCGGCGACGTCGAACGCGGGCCCGCCGAAGTGGAACGGGGAGGGGAGCGCGAAGACCTTCGCGTCCCGGACCGCGCCGAAGTCGGCCAGCCCCAGCGGGAAGGCGATCAGGGTGCCGAACGCCAGACCGATGAGCAGGGACAGCTGCTGCCAGAAGCCGCGCAGCAGCCGGTTGCAGAGCACCACCGCGACGAGGGTGATCGCGGCGAGGCCGATGGCCCGCATGGAGCCGTACCCGGGGGCGCCTGGCGAGCCGCCGCGCGCCCAGTTCACCGCCACCGGGAGCAGGGACACCCCGATGAGGGTGATCACGGTGCCCTGGACGACCGGGGGGAAGAACCGGATGAGCTTGCAGAAGTACGGCGCCGCGAGGAAGCACAGGGCCCCCGCGACGATCACCGCTCCGAAGATCACCGGGAGGGCGTCCTTCGGTCCGTGTTCGTTGGCGATGGCGATCATGGGCGCGACTCCCGCGAGGCGGAGAGTCCGACGCCGGCGCCGACGATGAGCGGGGGTGCGACGACTCCCGCGTACATCGCGGCGACGTGTTGGAGCCCGGTGGAGAACAGCTTCACCGGGGGCAGCACCTCGTCCACGGGGTGGATACCGGGGTGGGTACCGGGATGGGTTCCGGACCCGGACGGCTCGCCGGGGAGGCGGGTTGAGGCGCCGTCCGGACCTGGGGTTCTTGCAGGGGTGGAACCGCCGTCGTTACTGCTGGTGTTGCTGGGTGCCATGTCGAGCCCCTCTTGTGCCCGTGGCTCCCGGCGCGCCCGTGGCGCTGGAGACCTCCCGAGGGCGGGACGGCGGAGCAAGGATCCCTCGGGGTGCTTCTCCAGTGCCCCGGGCCGGCCGCCGCGAGGCAGACACGAACTCCGGTTGGTGGGGGTGGAGAAACAGGTGGTGCGGGTGGTGCGGTCCGCCCGGTCTCGACCGGCCCGTGCGGGCCGGAGGTGCGGCGACTCCGGGCGGAGTCCGGGGGATGAGCGGGGTGGAGCGGTGGAGCGGTGGCGCTGCGGGGGAGGTCAGACGACCGGGATGACCGGGACGACGCCCTCACGGTGCACGGTGCCCTCGATCAGGCCGTACATGCGGTCCGCGGCGTAGTAGACCTCGTTCTCGTTCTTGAGCCCGAAGGGCTCCAGGTCGACGAGGAAGTGGTGCTTGTTGGGCAGTTCGAGGCGTACCTCGTCGACTTCGGCGCGGTTGTTGAGGACCCGGGTGCCCATCGAGTGCAGGGTCTGCTGCAGCGAGTAGGAGTAGGTCTCGGCGAAGGCCTCGAGCATGTGCCGCTTCACGTGGGTGTAGGAGCGGTTCCAGTTGGGCTGGGCCTCGCCGTCGCGGCCGCTGTAACCGTACTTCCAGCGGGCGGTGACCTGGGTGGCGAGGATGCGGTCGTACGCCTCCTGCAGGGTGGTGTACTTGTCCTTGATGTAGCCCCAGAACTCCGAGTTGGTGGAGTTCATCACGATGAGGTCCTTCAGGCCGGAGATGACCTGGACCTTCTCGCCGTCGTAGACGACCTCGGTGGTGCGGGTCTCCTGGCCGTTGCGGACGAAGGAGTGGCCGACCTCCTCCGAGCCGATGAAGCGGGCCGAGCTGTCCGGCGTCTTGATCCGGTCCCAGGCGTACTCCTCGATCCGGATCCGGGCGCTGTGCACGACGCCGCGCTCGGTGTCGTCGACGAAGTGCCGGGCCAGCAGGATGCCGAAGGCCTCGGCCGAGTCGATGCCGTACTCCTTGGCGAAGGCGTAGACGGTGTTCTTGGTGGTGTCGGTGGGGAGGCAGTTGGCGTTGGACCCGGTGAGGTGGACGTCCTCGAACTCGCCCTGGAGGGAGACCGAGACGTTCAGGTCCTTGATCTCGTGCCGGGTGGAGTCGCGGTAGACCCGGACGATGCGGTTCTCCGCCTTGCCGTACTGGTTCTGACCGAGCACGTGGGCCATGACAGGCTCCTAAGCTTCAAGGTCGGTCTACTAGCTTCCGCGGTAGACCGAGTATCCGAACGGGTTCAGCAGCAGCGGCACGTGGTAGTGGTGCTGCGCGGGCGCGACCGTGAAGACGATCGAGACCTCGGGGAAGAACGGCGGCTCCTCGGACTTGCGCGCGTAGTACGCGGCGGTGTCGAAGAGCAGCCGGACGACCGAGCCCGCCTCCACGGCCGGCAGGTCCTTGACCCGGCCGTCGGAGTCCGTGGCGGAGGCGCCGAGCACCTGCCAGCCACCCTCGGTGTGCAGTGCGAGCTCGACCGGGACACCCTCGGCCGGGCGGCCGAGGCTGGTGTCGAGCACGTGGGTGGAGATGCCAGTCATGGGTGAAGTGACCTTACTGATGGCAGAGGTGATGGTGCGTCAATTCACGACGGGCGCAACGTGCGGCCGCCCACGAAGCATTCTTGACGATGAGTCAGGAGGCGTCGAGGAGGCGGTTGAGCCGGATGTCGTTGATCTTGCGCAGCTCGCCCCGGACGATCTCCGCCTCGGTGGCGGGGTCGTTGGGGTGGCGCTCGCGCAGGGCGGCGAGCATGGTGGTCGCGGTGCGGCCGGTCGCGCAGATCAGGAACACGTGGCCGAACTTGGCCTCGTAGGCGGCGTTGGCCTCGTGCAGTTCGTCGAGGACCGCTTGGTCCACGCCCTGGATGCCGGCCTGCTCGCGCTCGGAGGTGGCGTCGCCCGGCTTGGGCTGTCCGATCCGGGCGTGTCCGGCCATCGCGTCGCGCAGGTCCGCGACGGTCAGTCCCGCCATCGCCGCCGCGTTGGCGGCGAGCAGCGCCTCACGGCTGGACCAGGGCTTGGCCTCCGCGACGGCGGCGGCCCAACGGGGGCTGGAGCATACCTCCAGCAGGATCCCTTCCAGCTCCGCGGCATCGGCCGCGGCCAGGGCGTCAAGGGCGTGGGGGTGGTTGGTCACGAGTGGACCTCCTGAAGAGTGGTGCCACCCGGAAAAGCTAGATCGACCCCACCCAGCCGTCAACAGTTTGTTGAACGATTGGTGGTTACGTTTTGAACCGGCCCCCGGTGCGGGGCCCTTTCGTGTGCGATTCGCCAAGTGTGCCCCGCCGCGGACGGATCCACACTCTCCATACCGGCGGGGTCACTGGCTTCGCGGTCCGTTCAGGACGGCTTCGAGCTGTCCTGGCGGTTCAGGTAGTTGTACACGGTGAAGCGGCTGACGCCCAGGGCCGAGGCGACCGTCTCGACTCCGTGGCGGACGGTGAAGGCGCCGCGCTCCTCCAGGAGGGCGACGACCCGCTGCTTCTCCCAGCGGTCCAGCTCGGCCAGCGGGCGGCCGTCGAACTGTCGGGTCATCTCGGCCAGCAGCCGGTCCAGCGCGCTGCTCAGGTGCGGCAACCGGACGGCCAGGGCCGGAGTGCCCTCCCACTCCAGGACGACGTCCTCGGCCTTCGCCTCGTCCAGCGGGACGGGCGTCGCGCCGACCGCGTCCAGCAGCGGCTTGACCGCCGCGGCGAGGGGATGGTCCACGTGCTGCTCGGTCACGGCGTACCGCCCTCCTCGTCCAGCAGGCTGACCTGGACCGAGATGCGGGTCGCCCCGGCGTCCAGGGTCTCCCGGAGCAGTCGGGTCACCGCGGCGAGGACCTGCTCCGCCTCGCCCTCGGCGCCGGTCCCGAAGGGGCCGACCGACACGTCCAGGCCGGCCTCGTCGACGACCTTGCGGGCCGCGGCGGCGTGCTCCGGGAACGTGTCCAGTTCGAACGGTTCTGTCGTGAACTCCACCATCAATCGCACGTGCTCACTGTATCGAGCGGGGGTGGGCGGGGGGCAGGGCCTGGGCGATCGAACAGCGGCCGGCCCGGCCGGCGGGCGGGTCCGGGCTACTTCAACAAAATGTTGCGGCAGCCTTGACACTCGCTCGCCGGGCCGGAGATGCTTCCACCACACAGAATCCCTCTTCCGGATCGTGGAAGTTGCGGATGAAGGAAGAGAGAGTGAGAGGTGATGGACGTGACGGCGGCTGCCAAGCACGGCTTCACGGTCAACCTGTCGATCCTGTTCGGCGAACTCCCGCTGCTGGAGCGCCCCGCGGCCGCGGCCGCGGCCGGCTTCACGGCCGCCGAGCTCTGGTGGCCCTTCGGCACCGAGCACAACCCGAGCCAGGCCGAACTGGACGCGCTGCGCAAGGCGTTCGGCGACGCGGGCGTCCGGCTCACCGGGCTCAACTTCCTGGACGACCTCAGCCAGGGCGCCCGGGGCACCGTCTCGGTCCCGTCCGAGAAGGAGCGGTTCCGCGCCAACGTCCCGGTCGCCGCGGAGCTCGCCGCCTCGTTCGGCGCCACCGCGCTCAACGCGCTGTACGGCAACCGGATCGAGGGCGTCGAGCCGGCCGAGCAGGACGCGCTGGCGCTGGAGAACCTGGTGCTCGCCGCCGAGGCGGCGCACGGGATCGGCGCGATCCTGCTGATCGAGGCCCTCAACAAGGCCGAGTCCCCGGCCTACCCGCTGGTCTCCGCGGCCGCCGCGGTCGAGGTGGTCGACAAGGTCAACGCCGCCACCGGTCTGGGGAACGCCGGGTTCCTCTGCGACCTGTACCACCTGGCCAGGAACGGCGAGGACCTGGCGGCGGTCATCGACACCCACGCGGACCGGATCGGCCACGTGCAGATCGCCGACAACCCGGGCCGCAACGAGCCCGGCACCGGCGAGCTGGACTTCGAGGACCTCTTCGCCCGGCTCAGCGCCGCGGGCTACACGGGCTCGATCGGCCTGGAGTACCGCCCCTCCACCGGCGTCAGCGCCGACAGCTTCGGCTGGCTGCCGCGCGAGCTGCGCGCGGCCCGGTAGCGCCGTCCGCCGTTGCGGCGCCCCTCGGGGCCTGTCCCGGAGCCCACCCCTCCCACCCGCACACGTAAGGAACCCGACGCGATGAGCGCCTCCCGCAAGATTGCCTTCGTCGGCCTCGGCATCATGGGCAAGCCCATGGCCGTCAACCTGGTCAAGGCCGGCCACCACGTGACCGGCTTCGACCTCTCCCAGGCCTCGATCGACACCGTGGTCGCGGCCGGCGGCCACGGCGCCGCCAGCATCGCGGACGCGGTGAAGGACGCCGAGGTCGTCATCACCATGGTCCCGGCCGACCCGCACGTCGAGGCGGTCATCCTCGGCGAGGGCGGCGTCCTGGAGAACGTCGCCGCGGGCACCCTGGTGATCGACATGTCCTCGATCACCCCGCAGACCTCCATCAAGGTCGGCAAGGCCGCCCGCGAGAAGGGCGTGCGCACCCTGGACGCCCCGGTCTCCGGGGGCGAGGCCGGCGCGATCGAGGCGGTGCTGTCGATCATGGTCGGTGGCGAGGCCGCGGACTTCGCCGAGGCCAAGCCGCTGTTCGACGCGCTGGGCACCACGGTCGTCCACGTCGGCCCGGACGGCGCCGGCCAGACCGTCAAGGCCGCCAACCAGCTGATCGTCGCGGTCAACATCCAGGTGCTCGCCGAGGCGGTGGTGTTCCTGGAGAACGCCGGCGTCGACCTCGGTGCCGCGCTGGACGTGCTCGGCGGCGGCCTGGCCGGCTCCACCGTGCTCAACCGCAAGAAGGCGAACATGCTCAACCGCGAGTTCGCCCCCGGCTTCCGGATCGACCTGCACCACAAGGACATGGGCATCGTCACCGACGCCGCCCGCGCCGTGGGCGCCGCGCTGCCGGTCGGCGCCGTGGTGGCCCAGCTGGTCGCCTCCGCCCGGGCCAACGGCGACGGCTCCCTCGACCACTCGGCGCTGCTGCGTGGCGTCGAGCGGCTCTCCGGCCGCGAGGTCAAGTGATCCGCGAGGTCAAGTGACCGACGGGCCCCGGCGCCCCGACAGACTCCTCCTGGCGGCGTGTACCTGATCCGGTCGTGCCCGCGCCGCCAGGAGGCCGGACCCGACCGGCGTGCGGGCAGGGGCTCATCCGCCCGCCCGCCGGTCGACCCAAGCCGGTGACTCGCACACCCTCCCCGAGGGGCACTTCGGTCGTGCCTGCTGCGTGTCGCCTGGCCCCCTCCCCGCCGAGGGGAGCCCCTCGTACGTCGGAAGCGGGACGAGGGGAACGGCGGGGAGGGGGTCGCACCACCCCCCCACGGCCCGGACCGCACCACCCGGGCGGGGGTCGCGTTCCCGGGGCCACCGGACACATGCTTGTCGAACCACCGCCAGACCCGTACGGAAGTGAGGACCACCGATGCCCCCCACCCCCCACCAGGGTCACGTGGTCGTAGCGCCGGACAAGTTCAAGGGCACCCTGGAGGGTGCCGAGGTCGCCGCCCGGATCGCCGCCGGCATCCGGCGCGCCGCGCCCGGCACCGAGGTGCGCGAACTGCCCGTGGCCGACGGCGGCGAGGGCACCCTGGCCGCGGCGCTCGCGGCCGGCTTCCAGCGCGTCCCGGCCAAGGTGGCCGGCCCGACCGGCCTGCCGGTGGACGCGGCGCTCGCCGTCCGCGGCGACACCGCCGTGGTCGAGCTGGCCCAGGCCTCCGGGCTCGCCCGGCTGCCCGGCGGCCGGACCGCCCCGCTCGCGGCCGGCTCCTACGGCGTCGGCCAGCTGATCGGCCGGGCGGTGGCCATGGGCGCCAAGCGGATCGTGCTGGGCCTCGGCGGCAGTGCCTGCACGGACGGCGGTGCCGGCATGGTGCAGGCACTCGGGGTCCGGCTGCGCGACGCCGACGACAGCGAACTGCCGCCCGGCGGCGCCGCGTTGCGCCGGCTGGAGCGGATCGAACTCGGCCCGCTGGCCGAACTGCTGACCGGCGTCGAGGTCGTGGTCGCCTGCGACGTGGACAACCCGCTGCTCGGCCCGCGCGGCGCGACCGCCGTGTACGGCCCGCAGAAGGGTGCCGACGGGGACGACCTGGTGGTCCTGGAGGAGGGGCTGACCCGCTTCGCCGACCAGGTCGCCGCGGTGACCGGACGCGACGTGCGGCAGGCCCCCGGCGCCGGGGCCGCGGGCGGGGTGGGCTTCGCCGCCCTCGCCCTGCTCGGCGCCACCATGCGACCCGGTATCGAGCTGCTGCTCGATCTGCTGGGTTTCGACGAGGCCGTGCGTGGGGCACGCCTCGTCGTCACCGGCGAGGGCTGCCTGGACGCACAGACGCTCCATGGCAAGGCCCCCGCCGGGGTCGCCGCGGCGGCCGCCCGGGCGGGGGTTCGGGTGGCTGCCGTGGCCGGTCGGCTGGAGCTGTCCGAGCCCGAGTGGCGGACGGCCGGCTTCACCGCCGCGATCGCGCTCACCGACCTGGCCGAGCAGCCGGGGGACAGCATGACCAGGGCCGGTGAGCTGGCCGAGGTGGCGGGGGAGCGGCTGGCCGAAGCGCTGCTGCCGGGCTGATCCCCCGTAGGTTCCTCCATTGACGTTTTGTTGAAGGCGGGCCTAGGCTCCCCGCAATCCTTCGGTTCCCGCCCACTCCGACCACCCAGCGAGCGCCTCCCCGGGCCGCGTGGTCCGGTGTGCCCCCGCGTACCCCCATCCCCCCAGTTCCAGGTTTCGGAGGTCCCCATGCCGTTCAGCCAGCCAGCGGTGATCCGCTCCCGCCGGGCGGTGCTGCCCGACGGCGAGCGCCCCGCCGACGTGCTGATCCGGGACGGGAGGATCGAGCAGGTCGCCGCCCACGGATCGCTGGTGGTCGGCGACCGCGAGCTCGTCGACCTCGGTGACACCGCCCTGCTGCCCGGCCTGGTCGACACCCACGTGCACGTCAACGAGCCCGGCCGCACCGAGTGGGAGGGCTTCGCCACCGCCACCCGGGCCGCCGCGGCCGGCGGCGTCACCACGATCATCGACATGCCGCTCAACTCGATCCCGCCCACCACCACCGTGGAGGGGCTGGCCGTCAAGCGGAAGACCGCCGAGGGCCAGGCCTGGGTCGACCTCGGCTTCTGGGGCGGGGCCGTCCCCGGCAACGTCGCCGACCTCGAACCCCTGCACCGGGCAGGTGTGTTCGGCTTCAAGAGCTTCCTCGCCCCGTCCGGCGTCGACGAGTTCCCGCACGTCGAGGCCGCCGATCTGGAGGCCGCCCTGGCCGAGCAGGCCCGGATCGGGGCACTGGCGATCATCCACGCCGAGGACCCGGCCGTGCTGGCCGCCGCACCGCAGCAACCCGGCGTCCACTACCGGGACTTCCTCGCCTCCCGCCCCGCCGGAGCGGAGACCGCGGCCGTCGCCCAGCTGCTCGACACCGCCCGGCGCACCGGCGCCCGGGTGCACATCCTGCACGTCTCCTCGGCGGCCG
Source organism: Kitasatospora sp. NPDC001683 (assembly GCF_053596495.1). Taxonomy (NCBI): domain Bacteria; kingdom Bacillati; phylum Actinomycetota; class Actinomycetes; order Kitasatosporales; family Streptomycetaceae; genus Kitasatospora; species Kitasatospora sp. NPDC001683. The sequence goes on along the minus strand of NZ_JBSFGK010000003.1, from coordinate 19,563 downwards.
TGCTGCCGCTGCTGCGCACGGCGCGCGCGGAGGGCGTACGGGTGACCGCCGAGACCTGCCCGCACTACCTGACGCTCGCGGCGGAGCAGGTGCCGGACGGCGACACCGCCTTCAAGTGCTGCCCGCCGATCCGCGACGAGGCCAACCGGGACGCGCTCTGGGAGGCCCTGGCCGACGGCGAGTTCATCGCCGTCGTCTCCGACCACTCGCCGTCCACCCCCGACCTCAAGCTGCTGCCCGAGTACGGCGGCAGCGGCGACTTCGCTGCCGCCTGGGGCGGCATCGCCTCGCTGCAGCTGGGCCTGCCCGCCATCTGGACCGAGGCCCGCCGTCGCGGCCACGCCCTGTCCGACGTGGTGCGCTGGATGTCCGCCGGACCGGCCGAACTGGTCGGCCTCACCGGCACCAAGGGCGCCATCGCGGCGGGTTGCGACGCGGACCTGATCGCCTTCGATCCCGACGGCGAATTCGCCGTCCACGCCGGTGAGTTGCACCACCGCAACCCGGTGACCCCGTACGCGGGGCGGACGTTGACCGGCGCGGTCCGCACCACCTGGCTGCGCGGCCGCGCGGTGGACGCCGGCGCCGAGCCCTTCGGCCGGCAGCTCACCCGGCCCGCCGACTCCCGTCCTGCCACCGCCTCCTGAACCGGAGCCGCGGCCCGAGCCGACCGCTTTCCGAGCCGACCGCTTCCCGAACCGCCACCGTCTTCCGAGGAGAGTCAGTGACCACTGCCGACACCCCGAGCGCTCCCTTCACCGAGCTGGTCAACCTGGCCTCCCGACTGCTCGGCGCGGGCGTCGTCGCCACCAATGAGGACACCTTCGCGGACGCCGAGAACCTGCTGGTGGCCAAGCCCGCCGAGTTCCGCCCGCACACCTTCGGCCACAAGGGCCAGATCATGGACGGCTGGGAGTCCAAGCGCCGCCGCGGCGTCTCCGCCGAGCAGCCGCACCCCACCGACCAGGACCACGACTGGACGATCGTGCGGCTCGGCGTCGGCGGCGTGATCCGCGGCGTGATCGTCGACACCGCCCACTTCACCGGCAACTACCCGCAGAGCGCCTCGGTCGAGGCCGCCTCCGTCCCCGGGCACCCCTCGCCCGAGGAACTGCAGGACGCCGAGTGGACGGTCATCGTGCCGCGCACCCCGCTCCGCGGCGACACCGCCCACGAGTTCACCGTCCAGGACGACGCCCGCTACACCCACGTACGGCTCAGCATCTTCCCGGACGGCGGCGTCGCCCGGCTCCGGGTGCACGGCGAGGTGCTGCCCGACCCGCGCGAACTGGACGGCCTCACCTTCGACCTGGCCGCCCAGGAGTACGGCGGCGTGGCCGAGGCGGCGTCCGACCGCTACTTCTCCTCCCCGCACAACCTGAACGCTCCCGGTCGCGCCTCCGTCATGGGCGAGGGCTGGGAGACCCGGCGTCGGCGCGACAAGGCCAACGACTGGGTGCAGATCGCCCTGGCCGGGGGCGGCGAGGTCCTGGCCGCCGAGGTGGACACCACCCACTTCGTCGCCAACGCCCCCGGCTGGGCCGACCTGATCGGCTTCGACGCCTCGACCGGGCAGGCTGCGACGTCACAGACACCGGCCGACGGCGAATGGTTCGAGATCCTGCCCCGCACCCGGCTGCAGCCCGACACCCGGCACCGCTTCCGGCTCGACGTCGGCCGCCCGGTGACCCACGTGCGGATCAACGTCTACCCGGACGGCGGGCTCGCCCGCCTCCGGCTCACCGGCCGCCTCACCGAGGCCGGCCGCGCGGCCCTCGCGCTGCGCTGGTTCAACGCGATCCCCGCCGCCGAAGCCGTGGCCGCCCTCGCCGGCGCCGGCCTCGGCCCCGAGGAGGCCGCCGCGCTGGCCGCCGCCCGCCCGCTGGCGGACCCGGCCGCGGCCACCGCCGCGGTCGCCGGCCTCCAGCCGGCCGACGGCCCGGACGGCGAGCACTCCGCCCGCCGCCGCTCGGCGCTGTGGCGCCTGCTGGGCGTCTGACACTCGGCGCGCCCGCTCCACCTCTCCACGCACCGCCTTATCGACATCTGAAGGACCCTCCATGTCCAAGATCCTGACCACGGAGTCCGGCGCCCCGGTCGCCGACAACCAGAACTCGGCCTCGGCCGGCGAGTACGGCCCGCTGCTGCTCCAGGACCAGCACCTGCTGGAGAAGCTGGCCCGGTTCAACCGCGAGCGCATCCCGGAGCGCGTCGTGCACGCCCGCGGCTCCGGCGCGTACGGCTACTTCGAGGTCACCGACGAGGTGTCGAAGTACACCCGGGCGGCCTTCCTGTCCGAGGTCGGCAAGCGCACCGAGGTCTTCCTGCGCTTCTCCACCGTGGCCGGCAACCTGGGCGCCGGCGACGCGGTGCGCGACCCGCGCGGCTTCGCGCTGAAGTTCTACACCGAGCAGGGCAACTACGACCTCGTCGGCAACAACACCCCGGTGTTCTTCATCAAGGACCCGATCAAGTTCCCCGACTTCATCCACTCGCAGAAGCGCGACCCGTACACCGGCGTGCAGGAGGCGGACAACGTCTGGGACTTCTGGGCGCACTCGCCGGCCTCGACCCACCAGATCACCTGGCTGTTCGGCGACCGCGGCATCCCGGCCTCGTACCGCCACATGAACGGCTACGGCTCGCACACCTACCAGTGGGTCAACGCCGAGGGCGAGGCCTACTGGGTGAAGTACCACTTCAAGACCAACCAGGGCATCCGCAGCCTGGACGGCGACCAGGCCGCCGAGGTGCTCGGCGCCGACGCCGACTCGCACCAGCGCGACCTCCACCAGGCCATCGAGCGCGGGGTGTTCCCGTCCTGGACCCTCCACGTCCAGCTGATGCCGGTCGCCGAGGCCGCGGACTACCGCTTCAACCCCTTCGACCTCACCAAGGTGTGGCCGCACGCCGACTACCCGCTGGTCAAGGTCGGCCGCCTGGTGCTCAACCGGAACCCGGAGAACGTCTTCGCCGAGGTCGAGCAGGCCGCGTTCTCGCCGAACAACTTCGTGCCCGGCATCGGCCCGTCCCCGGACAAGATGCTCCAGGGCCGGCTGTTCGCCTACGCGGACGCCCAGCGCTACCGCCTCGGCGTCAACCACACCCAGCTGCCGGTGAACGCCCCGCGCGCCACCGAGGCCGACAACTACGGGCGCGACGGCTACAACGCCCTCAACGCGGCCGGCCGCGGCAAGAACTACGAGCCCAACTCGTACGACGGCCCGGCCCAGAGCGACGACGCGCTCGCCGCGCCGCTCAAGCTCGACGGCCACACCGGCACCTACACCACGCCGGCGCACAGCAAGGACGACGACTTCTTCCAGGCCGGCGAGCTCTACCGGCTGATGTCGGAGGGCGAGCGGACCCGCCTGGTCAACAACATCGCGGGCTTCCTGGCGCAGGTCACGCGGGACGACGTGATCGAGAAGAACCTCGCCCACTTCCACGCCGCCGACGAGGAGTACGGCGCCCGGGTCGAGGCCGCCGTCGCCAAGCTCCGCGCGGGCGACGAGGGCTGAGCCGCCCGCCCGACCGACCTCTCCGCACCCTCCCTGCCGCCGGGCCCGCACCCGGCGGGCGTACGACGGGCCTCTTCCCCCAGGGCAGTGGGGGAGGGGCCCGTCGGGCGTTCCGGGGGCGCCCGCCGCGCAGCCCGGGCGCGCGGCCGCTGCGGTCGGTGCGCCCCTTCTACCAGGCGAACGGCCGGTGCTCCACGGAATGTTCACCGATATTCACGGACAGCGGTCGACCGAGCCCCCGGGTGGATAGGCTGGAGGCCGCCCGCGGTCGCTCCGTGGGGGGACATCGGAAGGGGACGACATGTCGACACCAGCCCCGGGTCGTCACGCCGCGCTGGACCAGGGTCTGACGGGCCCGTTCACCTCCCTGCAGCACGCCCTCAGACTGCTGGAGGCCGTCGACCGGCACCCCGACGGGGCCACCCTGGTCGCCCTCGCGCGGGAGACCTCGCTGGGCCTGCCGACCGTGCGGCGGCTCGCGGAGATCCTCGAGATCGAGGGCTACCTCCAGTGCCAGGACGGCGGTTGGGTGCTCGGCGGCACCTTCGCCCTGCTCGGGCAGCACAACCGGGAACAGCTCGTCAAGGCCCGGCTGAACCGCAAACTCGCCGAACTCCGGGACGAGTTGGGTGCAGCGGTGTACTTCAGCCGGTACCACGACGGGGAGTTGACGGTCGAGGCGGTCTCGGCGGCCGACTACGCGCCCGCCGTGCAGGAGTGGGTGGACTTCCGGGCCACCGCGCACGCCAGCGCGATCGGCAAGTGCCTGCTCAGCCAGCTCGACGCGGACGCCCGGCGGGACCACCTCTCCCGCCACCCGGTGGCCCGGCTCACCTCCCGTACGGTCACCGACGCCGACCAGCTGATGCACCGGCTGGAGCGGCAGCCGGCCACGGTGCCGGTGCTGGACATCCAGGAGTACGCGCTCGGCACGGTCTGCGCGGCGGTGCCGATCACGGCGGGCAGCACGGTCGGCTGCCTGGCCACTTCGATGCCGGTGGACAACATCCACAAACTGAAGGCCGCCGCCGAGCTGCTGGCGGCGCGGGCGGCGCCGCTGATGCTGGCGATGGCGGTCTGAGCGGCGCTTCCGCGCGCTGCCCGGCCCCGCTCGACGGGCCCCGTCGGACGATCCGCGTCCGGCGGGGCCCGTTCGCCTTCCGGCGGCGTGTCTCCGCGGTCGTTCTCCGGTGCACACACTTATTAGACTCGATGTCGATAAGAGTCGCCGAAACCCTTGTCGGCGCCACTACCGGCGAGTACGTTTCCCTGAGCCGAGCCGCCGCTGCCAGGTCAGGAGGGCCTGCCATGCCCCGAACCACCCCCGTCCCCGCCCTCGCCGCCCCCGCCGCGCGCGTGCACGACAGCCTCGTGCTGGAACCCCGGGACGTCCGCTTCGACTGGGCCCGACTGCCGCTGCACTGGGTGCCGGACGAGCCGATGGCCACCCACATCCTCAACGTCCTGCACCTGCTGCTGCCCGAGGGGGAGCGCTGGTTCGTCAAGGTGTTCAAGGAGGCGCTGCCGCTCGTCCGGGACGAGCAACTGCGCGAGGAGGTGCTCGGCTTCATCGGACAGGAGGCCATCCACGCCGAGGCCCACCAGGAGGTGCTCGACCACCTGCTCGGCCAGGGGCTCGACCCGCGCCCGTACGTGCGTCAGGTCGCCTGGGTCTTCCAGCGCGTGCTCGGCGAGCGGCCGGGGCTGTCCCCCGCGCGGCGGCACGAGGCCCTCATCGAGCGGGTGGCCGCCATCTCGGCGATCGAGCACTTCACCGCCTTCCTCGGCAACTGGATCCTCAACTCCCCGGGGCTGGACCGCGCCGAGGCCGACCCGACGATGCTCGACCTGCTGCGCTGGCACGGCGCCGAGGAGGTCGAGCACCGCAGCGTCGCCTTCGACCTACTGGTTCACCTGGACCCCGGCTATGCGCGCCGGGTCCGCACCATGGCGATGGCCGGCCCGCTGCTGGTCCACCTCTGGGTCCGCGGCGTCCGCTTCCTGCTGGCCGCCGACCCGACGCTGGACGGTCGACTGCGCCCGAGCTGGCGCGAGGCCTACCGGATCACCAAGCGCGGCCTGCTGCCCGACCCGGTCAAGTCGATCCGCTCCGGCCTGCGTTACCTGCGGCCCGGCTACCACCCCACGCAGGAGGGCTCCTCCAGCCAGGCGCTCGGTTACCTCGCCACCTCCCCGGCCGCCCGCGCCGCCGCGGGGCGCTGACGGCGGACAGTCGGCAGCTGACAGATTTCAATCGACAGATTTCAGCGAACAGATGACAGATGACGTCATCTGTCATCTGTTCGCCGTGTCATCTGTTCGCCGTCCCCTGACGTCAAGGACCGCCGGATGGACCTGCTCACCCCACCCCCCGACCTCTACGGCCGCCCCCGCGCCGACCGCTTCCTGCGCCGCCTCACCGCGATCCAGGACCGCTACGTCCAGGCCCTCGGCGGCCCGCTGCTGCGCCGCAACCCCCGCCGCCCGCTCAGCCGCCCCGCCCCGCCGCTGCAGCTGGTCGTCGCCGCCCGCCGCCCACTGGCCGCCGACGTCGTCGAACTGAGCCTCACCGACCCCTCCGGCGGTCCGCTGCCGCGCTGGCAGCCCGGCGCCCACCTGCGGCTCGCCCTGCCCTCCGGCCGCGAGCGCCACTACTCGCTCAGCGGCGACCCCGCCGACCGCCACCACTACCGGATCGCCGTCCGGCGCCTGCCCGAGGGCGGGGGCGGATCGGTAGAGATCCACGACACCCTGCACCCCGGCGCCCGCCTCACCGCCCGCCGCCCGCGCAACGGCTTCGCCTTCTGCGCCGAACCGGCCGTCCTCCTGCTCGCCGGCGGCATCGGCATCACCCCGCTCCTCCCGATGGCCCGCGAGGCGCAGCGCCACGGCCTCGACTGGCGCCTGGTCCACGTCGGCCGCAGCGCCGACACCCTCCCGTACGCGGACGAGCTGCGCGCCATCGACCCGCGGCGCGTCGTGCTGCGCACCGACGACGAGCACGGCGGCGTCGCCACCGGCGCCGAACTGCTCGCCCACGCCCCGCGCGGCGCCGCCGTCTACTGCTGCGGCCCGGCCCCGATGCTCGCCGCCGTCCAGCGGGCCCTCGACGCGTCGCCCGCCACCGCCCTGCACTTCGAGCGCTTCGGCGCCGCCCCGATCACCGACGGCGAGCCCTTCGCCGTCCGGCTCGGCGCCGACGGCCCGACCCTGGACGTCCCCGCCGACCGCTCCGCCCTGGACGTGCTGCGCGAGGCCCGCCCGGACCTCCCGTACTCCTGCCACCAGGGCTTCTGCGGCACCTGCGAGGTCCACCTGCTCGCCGGAAAGCCCGACCACCGGGACCGCCGCCTCACCCCCGAGCAACGCGCCGCCGGCGCCCTGCTGCCCTGCGTCTCCCGGGCCGCCGAGGGTGAGACCCTCGTGCTCGACGTCTAGAAGGAGCCCCCCGATGCCCCCGATGGCGAAAGCGACCCCTGCCTTCCCGTACACCGAGCGCGACCTCGCCCGCTTCCGCGAGACCCAGCAACTCGCCTACCACTGCGCCGAACAGGTCGCCGCCTGGGTCGAACCGGGCGTCACCGAGCGGCAGGCCACCGCCGAGCTGCGCCGCCGCTTGGTCGCCGCCGGGGTGCAGGACTTCTTCCACGTCCCGTTCGCCTGGTTCGGCGACCGCACGGCCTTCCGGCACTTCCACACCCCGCTGCAGTTCTTCGCCGGCAACCGCCGGCTGGAGGAGGGCATGCCGTACGTGCTGGACTGCGCGCCCGTGGTGGACGGCTACACCGCCGACATCGGCTACGGCGGCAAGATCGGCGAGAACCGGGTCTGGGACCGGCTGGCCGCCGACCTCAGGGTCTACCGCGAGCTGATCCTCGCCGAGGTGCGGGCCCGCCGACCGCTCGACGAGGTGTACGCGGCGGTGGACGCGCAGATCGCCGCGCACGGCTACGACAACCGCCACCAGGTCTACCCGGGCCGGGTGATCGGCCACCAGGTCACCCGCACCACCGTGCGCGGCCCGGCCGGGGTGAACGTCTTCGGCTTCGGCGTGCGCACCCTGCAGACCCTCGGCCGGGAGCTCATCTCCGAGCGCCTGCACGGCCGTTCACCGCTGTGGGCGGACGGACGGTCGTCCCGGCACGCGCCCACCCCCGGCCTCTGGGCGGTCGAGCCGCACATCGGATTCCGCGGCGTGGGCATCAAGTTCGAGGAACTGCTGGTGGTCACCGAGGACGACGCCTACTGGCTCGACGACGACCTCCCGCACGTCCGCCGCTGGACCGCCACGACCACCGAGCCGACCACCGAGCCGACCACCGAGCCGACCGGCGCCGAGCCGACCGGCGCCGAGCCGACCGACGAGCAGACCACCCTGGAGGCCATCCGATGACGCCCCCGACGACGCCCCCGAGGGCGCCCTCCACGACGTCCGCCGTCCGCCGCCGGACCGTCCACTCCGGCGGCCTCCCGCTCGCCGTCTTCGAGCAGGGCGACCCGCAGGCCCCCACCGTCCTCCTGGTGCACGGCTACCCGGACACCCACACCGTCTGGGACGACATCGCCGCCGACCTCGCCCGCGACCACCACGTGGTGCGCTACGACGTGCGCGGCGCCGGCGAGTCGGCCGCCCCGGCGGACCGCGACGGCTACCGCCTGGAGCGGCTGGCCGACGACCTGTTCGCGGTCGCCGAAGCCGTCAGCCCCGACCGCCCGGTGCACCTGGTCGCCCACGACTGGGGCTCGATCCAGTCCTGGGAGGCCGTCACCGACCCGAGCGCCCGGCACCGGATCGCCTCCTACACCACCCTGTCCGGCCCCAGCCTGGACCACATGGGCCACTGGCTGCGCCACCGGCTGCGCCGCCCCACCCCGCGCCACCTCGGGCAGCTGCTCCACCAGGGCCTGCACTCCTGGTACATCACCGCCTTCCACCTGCCCTACCTCGCCCCGGCCGTCTGGCGCCTCGGCCTCGCCCGGGCCTGGCCGCGGGTGCTGCGCGACCTGGAGCACGTCACCCCGCGCGCCGACCACCCGCAGCGCACCCTGCGCCGCGACGCGGTCCGCGGCATCGAGCTGTACCGGGCCAACTTCCGCCCCACGATGGGAAGTCCGCGTGAGCGGCGGACGGACGTCCCGGTCCAGCTGATCACCCTCACCCGGGACCGCTACGTCGGCACCTACCTCTCCGAGGGCCTGGAGCGCTGGGTGCCCGATCTGACCCGACGCACACTGCACGCCGGCCACTGGTCGGCACTGCTGGAGAAGGGAGCCACCGTGGCCGGCATGGTCCGCGAGTTCACCGCCCGGATCGAGGCGGGACGGTCCCGGGAGGCCGACGGCGACGGCCGCCTGGTCGTCGTCACCGGCGGCGGCAGCGGCATCGGACGGGCCACCGCGCTCGCCTTCGCCGAGGACGGCGCCCGGGTGGTGGTCTGCGACCTCGACCTCGCGGCCGCCGAGCGCACCGCCGAACTCGCCTCGCTGATCGGCCCGAAGGCGCACGCCTACCGGGTGGACGTCTCCGACGGCGCCGCGATGGACGCCTTCGCCCAGCGCGTCGCCGCCGAGCACGGCGTGCCCGACGTGATGGTCAACAACGCCGGCATCGGCCACTCCGGGACCTTCCTGCAGACCACCGAGAAGGAGTGGCGGCGCGTCCTGGACGTCAACCTCTGGGGCGTGATCCACGGCTGCCGCGCCTTCGGCACCCTGATGGCCGACCGCGGCCGGGGCGGCCACATCGTCAACGTCTCCTCGGCCGCCGCCTACCTCCCCTCGAAGGCGCTCACCGCCTACGCCACCAGCAAGGCCGCCGTCTTCATGCTCTCCGACTGCCTGCGCGCCGAGTTCGTCGGCCACGGCATCGGCGTCTCCACCATCTGCCCCGGCATCGTCAACACCAACATCACCCGCACCTCCACCTTCTCCGCCAGCACCGCCGCCGAGCAGTCCGCCAAGCAGGCCCGCGCCGCCAGGCTCTACGCCCGCCGCGGCTTCCCCCCGGAGAAGGTCGCCACCGCCATCCTCACCGCCGTCCGCACCGGCAAGCCCGTCGTCCCGGTCACCCCCGAGGCCAAGGCCGCCCGCCTGCTCTCCCGCCTCAGCCCCGGCCTCCTGCGCCTCGCCGCCCGCCTCAACGTCACCTGAACAGGTGAATATCACCTGATCGGCCCTGATGAGCTTGCGATATCGACGAACCTGGATTTCGATATCGCAGGCCCGTAGTCCTTCAGGAGGCCCAGCCATGGCTCGCACCGTGATAGACGTCAACGACGAACTCCTGGCCGAGGCGGCCGAGATCTTCGGAACCACGACCAAGGTCGCCACCGTCAACGCCGCCCTTGAGGACGCGGTGAAGCGTCGCAAGGGTAAGGAGTTTCTCGCCTGGCTCGCAGAGGGCGGACTGCCAGATCTGACTGGACCGGTGGACAAGAGTGAGTGAGCGCTTCCTCATCGACAAGTCCGCTTTTGCTCGCTACCCCAAGCCTGCGATTGGAGAAGTGATCGATCGGTTGTTCAATCAAGGGCGGCTCGCAATTTGCGGTGCCGTCGAGCTGGAGATCATGTACAGCGCCAGGTCCAAGACCGACGCAGACCGAATCCGAGATGGCCTGCGCGGCTTCGGCTGGTTGTCCACACCCGACGAGGTGTGGGACCGCGCCATCGAGGTGCAGGCCCTCCTGACCGCCGCCGTCAACTGGCGGGCGCTGTCCGTGGCCGACCTCGTCATCGCCGCCACCGCCGAGCGCCACGGCGCGACCGTCCTGCACTACGACGGCGACTACGACATGATCGCCGCCGTCACCGGTCAGCCGACCGCGTGGGTCGTTCCGCAGGGGACGGCGGACTGAGCAGTTCATCGGGCCCGTGCCGACTGATCGGTCGACACAGGCCGTCCCCGGCTGGGCGGCCTCAGGCGGCGTGGGTCCGGGGCGCCGGCTGAGGCTCCTCCGGAGCCGCCGCCACGTCGTGGTGGATCGGCCCGTTGCCGGCGCTCAGTGGCAGGCAGCTGCCGCCGCGCCGGTGGGCGATGATCTCGGCGGCGACCGAGACCGCGGTCTCCTCCGGGGTGCGGGAGCCGAGGTCGAGGCCGATGGGGGAGCGCAGCCGGGCGAGTTCGGTGTCCGTCAGGCCGGCTTCGCGCAGCTTGGCCTGCCGGTCGCGGTGGGTGCGCCGGGAGCCCATCGCGCCGACGTAGCCGACCGGCAGCCGCAGGGCGCGTTCCAGCAGCGGGACGTCGAACTTGGCGTCGTGGGTGAGCACGCACAGCACGGTGCGCCCGTCGATGCGGCCGAGCTGGGAGTCCAGGTAGCGGTGCGGCCAGTCGACGACCACCTCGTCGGCCTCGGGGAAGCGCCGCGCGGTGGCGAAGACGGGCCGGGCGTCGCAGACGGTGACGTGGTAGCCGAGGAACTTGCCGATCCGCACCACGGCGGCGGCGAAGTCGATCGCGCCGAAGACCAGCATCCGCGGCGCGGGCACGTAGGACTCGACGAAGCAGGTGACGGTGCCCTGTCCGTGTTCGTCGCAGGGCCGACCGTCCAGGCCGAGCACGATCCGCCCGGTGCGTCCGGCGTCCAGCATGGCCCGGGACTCCGCGACCACGGAGCGTTCCAGCGCGCCCACCGTGGACGGTCCGACCGAGAGCGCGCCGTGCTGTCCGGTGGCGGTGACGGCGATGGTGGCGCCGAGCATTCCGGCCGGTCCGGCGATCACCCGGGCGAGGGCGACGGGCGTGCCGTCGGCGATGAGGGCGAGGCCGGCGTCCATTCCGGAGTCGCTCCCGGGGACGACCGGCTGGACGAACACGTCGAGGATCCCGCCGCAGGTCAGCCCGACCGCGAAGGCGTCCTCGTCGCTGTAGCCGAAGCGCTCCAGCACCGGCTCGCCGGATTCGATGGCGGCCTGGCAGAGCTCGTACACGGCGCCCTCGACGCAGCCGCCGGAGACGCTGCCGACCGCCTCACCGGCGGCGTCGACGGCCAGGGCGGCCCCCGGATCACGCGGGGCGCTGCCGGAGACGCCGACCACGGTGGCCACGGCGAAGGAGCGCCCGGACGCGTGCCAGGCCTGCATCTGCTCGGCGATGTCCTGCATGTCGGAGGCTCCTTACACGGTTTCGACAGTAGCGGGAGACGCCGCCGTACGGGAAACGATCCCGTACGGCGGCGACGGTGATCAAAGCGCTCAGTGCACGCCCAGCCAGGACTTGATCGGGGTGAGCGCGAAGTACAGGACGAACACCCCGGTGAGGATCCACATCAGCACTCCGGGCTCGCGCCACTTGCCCTGCCCGGCCTTGATCACCGAGTAGGAGATGACGCCGGCGGCGACGCCCGCGGTGATGCTGTAGGTGAAGGGCATCAGCACGGCGGTCAGGAAGGCCGGGATGGCGACCTCGCGGTCGGACCAGTCGATGTGCCGGGCCTGGCTCATCATCATCGAGCCGATCACCACCAGGGCGGCGGAGGCGACCTCGACCGGGACGATGCCGGCCAGCGGGGAGAAGAACAGCATCAGGGCGAACAGGGCGCCGGTGACGGTGGAGGCGAGGCCGGTCCGGGCGCCGTCGCCGACGCCGGTCGCGGACTCGACGAAGACGGTCTGGCCGGAGGCGCCGGCGATGCCGCCGACCGCGCCGCCGGCGCCGTCGATGAACAGGGCCTTGGACAGGCCGGGCATCCGGCCCTGCCGGTCGGCCAGTCCGGCCTCGGTACCGACGCCGATGATGGTGGCCATGGCGTCGAAGAACCCGGCCAGGACCAGGGTGAACACCGCGACGGAGGCGCTGATCGCGCCCATGCCCTCGCCGCCGAAGGCGCCGAACAGGTCGACGTGGCCGAACAGGCTGAAGTCGGGGGCGGCGACGGGGCTGCCGGGCCACACCGGGACGGAGTTCGCCCAGGCCTTGGCGGGCACGTGGGCGACCTTGTTGACGAGGATCGCGACCACGGTGCCGCCGGCGATGCCGATCAGGATCGCGCCGCGCACGCCGCGCGCCATCAGCACGAAGATCGCGAGGAGGGTCAGGCAGAAGATCAGGACGGGCCAGCCGGAGAGCTCACCGAAGGGGCCGAGCGAGAGCGGGGTGGGGCCGCCGGTGTGCACGAAGCCGGCCTTGTAGAGGCCGATGACCGTGACGAACAGGCCGATGCCGATGGTGATCGCGTGCTTGAGCGGCAGCGGGATGCCGTTCATGATCTTCTCGCGCAGTCCGGAGACCACCAGCAGCACGATCAGCAGGCCGTAGATCACGCACAGGCCCATGGCCTGCGGCCAGGTGGTGTGCGGTACGACGAGTGCGGAGACCGCGCCGGAGACCGAGAGCCCGGCGGCCAGGGCCAGCGGCACGTTGCCGACCACGCCCATCAGGATGGTGGTGACGGCGGCCGCGAGGGCGGTGGCGGTGGTCAGCGCGGCGTGGTCGAGCTTGACGCCGTTGACGTCCGCGCCGCTGAGGATCAGCGGGTTCAGCAGGATGATGTACGCCATCGCCATGAAGGTGGTGAGGCCACCACGCAGTTCGTTGGCGAGAGTCGAGCCGCGGGCAGAGATCTTGAAGTACGCGTCGAGCGCGCCCTTCGGCCCTGGCGCCGTGGGCGAGGCGTGGGTCTCGTCCTCGGTGGGTCTGTCTGCTTCGGTGGTGCCGGGCTCCGTGGGGATCCTGGTCATGTCCACTCCCAAGTGTCAACGGGGGTTGGGGTGGGCGAGTCGACCTGATTGCCAGTCAACGAAGTTGGCACAGGGGGACGGTCTCGACTCACTGGGGGCACTCGTCGGGGAGAGTGCCAGCGGTGCAGATGTGGGTGGTGCGCACCACTGCGGAACCCCGGCGTGGGCGGGCAGCGGGTGGGGGGCTCCCGGGGCGGCGGGGAAGACTCGGCGCCGCCCCGGGAAGTACTGCTCGGTCGTGCTGTCGGTCGTGCTGTTCGGTGTTGCTGTTCGGTGTTGCTGTTTTGGTGTGTTGCTGTTCGGTTGTGCTGCTGCTCCGAACTCCCGGGGTCAGCCGGGCTGTTCGGTGGTCAGGTGCTCGGGCCGGACCGGGATCCGGTTGAGTGCGAGACCGGTCGCGTTGCGGATCGCCGCCACGATGGAGGGGGTCGCCGACACGGTCGGCGCCTCACCGACGCCGCGCAGCCCGTACGGGGCGTGCGGGTCGGGCAGTTCGAGGACGTCCACCGGGATCGGCGGGGTGTCCAGGATGGTGGGGATCAGGTAGTCGGTGAAGGAGGCGTTGCGCACCTTCCCGTCCCGGACGATGATCTCCTCCATCACCGCGAGCCCGAGCGCCTGGGTGCAGCCGCCCTGGATCTGGCCGACCACGGAGAGCGGGTTGAGCGCCTTGCCGACGTCCTGGACGGCGGTGAGCTCGACCACCTTGACCAGGCCCAGTTCCACGTCCACGTCCACCACCGCGCGGTTGGCGCAGAAGGTGTACTGGACGTGGCCGAAGCCCTGGCCGGTCTCCTTGTCGAAGGCCTGGGTGGGCCGGTGGTGGTGCTCGCGGGTGAGGTCGATGGCCTCGTCGCCGAGCAGGTCCACCATCGGGACCAGCACGCCGGCGCTCTCCGAGACGACCTTGCCGCCGGACAGCGTGATGTCCTGGTGGGTCCAGCCGTAGCGGCGCCGGCCCTTCTCGATCAGCGCCCGCCGGACGGCCTCGGCGGCCAGTTTCACCGCGCCGCCGGTCATGTACGTCTGGCGCGAGGCGGAGGTCGAACCGGCCGAGCCCACTTCGGTGTTGGCCGGGTGGATGGTGACCTGCTCGACGCCCAGCTCGGTGCGGGCGATCTGGGCGTGCACGGTGACGCCGCCCTGGCCGACCTCGGCCATCGCGGTGTGCACCATGGCGACCGGCTCGCCGCCGATCACCTCCAGCCGCACCCGGGCGGTGGAGTAGTCGTCGAAGCCCTCGGAGAAGCCGACGTTCTTGATGCCGACCGAGTATCCGACCCCGCGCACGATGCCCTCGCCGTGCGAGGTGTTGGACAGCGCGCCGGGCAGCGCGCGGACGTCCAGGTGCTCGGTGTCCAGCGGCGGCGGCAGCGGCATCTCCTTGGCCCGGCGCAGCAGTTCGGCGACCGGCGCGGGGGAGTCGATCCGCTGGCCGGTGGGCATGAAGTCGCCCTCCGACATCGCGTTCAGCTGCCGCAGCTCCACCGGGTCCATGCCGAGTTCGGCGGCCAGCTTGTCCATCTGCGACTCGTAGCCGAACGCCGCCTGCACCGCGCCGAAGCCGCGCATCGCCCCGCAGGACGGGTTGTTGCTGTAGAGCGCGATGGCGTGCATCTTCACGTTCGGGATCACGTACGGGCCGTGCCCGAGCGAGGCCGCGTTGCCGACCACGGCGGGGGAGGCGGAGGCGTACGCGCCGCCGTCCAGCACGATCCGGCAGTCGGCGAAGACCAGCTTGCCGTCGCGGGTGGCGCCGTGCTCGTAGTGCATCCTCGCCGGGTGGCGGTGGACGTGGCCGTAGAAGGACTCGTCCCGGGAGTAGACGATCTTGACCGGCTTGCCGGTGTGCTGGGCCAGCAGGCAGGCGTGGATCTGCATCGAGATGTCCTCGCGGCCGCCGAAGGCGCCGCCGACGCCGGCCAGCGTGAGCCGGACCTTCTCCTCGGGCAGGTCCAGCACCGGGGCCATCTGCTCCCGGTCCACGTGCAGCCACTGGGTGGCGATGTAGAGGTCGATGCCGCCGTCCTCGGCGGGCACGGCCAGGCCGGACTCGGGGCCGAGGAAGGCCTGGTCCTGCATGCCGACCTCGTAGTCGCCGCTGACGATGACGTCCGCCATCGCCCGCACCTCGTCGGTCACGCCGAGGCCGGAGACCAGCTTCTGCTCGTGGCAGATGTTGCCGTACGCGTGCGACTTGTACTCGTGCGGCTCGTGCACGTACCCGTACGTCTCCGGGTCCAGGCACTGCTCCTCGGTGACGATCGGGGTGAGCACCTCGTACTCGACCTTGATCTTCTTCACCGCACGCCGGGCCGTCTCCGGGTGGTCGGCCGCGACCAGCGCGATCGCCTCGCCGTGGTAGCGGATCTTGTCGATCGCCAGGGCCGGCTGGTCCTGGATCTCCAGGCCGTAGTACTTGGAGCCGGGGATGTCCTCGTGGGTCAGCACCGCGTAGACGCCGGGCACCTTGAGCGCCTCGGAGATGTCCACCGAGAGGATGTTCGCCCGGGGGTGCGGCGAGCGCAGCGCCATACCCCAGAGCATGTCCTCGTGCCACATGTCGGACGAGTACGCGAACTCGCCCTTGACCTTCAGGTTGCCGTCCGGGCGCAGCGGCGAGCCGCCGATGCCGTCCTTGGAGGCCTGGTTGATGTTCTGCAGGTTCTTCTGACCCTGGATGGTGCGCTCGCTCATGCGTCCACCTCGCTTCGCTCGGCGGGCGCTTCGCACAATCCGCACTTCTTGATGATTCGCTCGCTCATGCCGAAGCCTCTCCGGCACACTTGCGGGCCGAGGCGAGCCGCACCGCGTCCATGATCTTCTCGTAGCCGGTGCAGCGGCACAGGTTCCCCGACAGCGCCTCGCGGATGTCGTTGTCGCTCGGCTGGGCGTCCCGCTCCAGCAGGGCGTCGGTCTGCACCAGCAGCCCCGGGGTGCAGAAGCCGCACTGGACGGCCCCGGCGTCGACGAACGCCTGCTGGACCAGGCCCAGCTCGCCGTTCTCCTCGGCCAGGCCCTCGACCGTGCGCACCTCGCGGTCCTGCACCTGGCCGGCCGCGACCAGGCAGGAGCAGACCGGCACGCCGTCCAGGTAGACGGTGCAGGAACCGCACTCGCCCTGCTCGCAGGCGTTCTTCGAACCCGGCAGGCCGACGCGCTCGCGCAGCACGTAGAGCAGGCTCTCGCCCTCCCACACGTCGTCGGCCTCGACCGGCTTGCCGTTGGCGGTGAACGTGACCCTCATGCCGCGCTCCTGATCTGCTTGCTGTAGTCGTTCCAACACCAGGTGAGGGTGCGACGGGCCATCACGGCCAGCGCGTGCCGCCGGTAGTCGGCGGTGCCCCGGACGTCGTCGATCGGGGAGGCCGCGGCCTTCACCAGCTCGCCGAAGCGCTGGACCACCTCGGTGCCCAGCAGCGCCCCGGACTCCCAGAGCCCGCGCTCGGCGAGCACGCCCTGCAGGTACTCCTCGGCCTCGACGGCGCGGCGCGGCGTGGGGGCAGCCGAACCGATCCCGGTGCCGACGGTCCCGTTCTTCGGGTGCAGGGCGAAGCCGAAGGCGCACACCGCGATCACCATCGCGTTGCGGGTGCCGATCTTCGAGAACTGCTGCGGACCGTCCGCGACCGGGATGTGCACGGCCCGGATCAGCTCGTCCGCCTCCAGGCAGTTGCGCTTGACCCCGACGTAGAACTCGTCGATCGGGATCAGCCGGGTGCCGCGCACCGAGGCCGCCTCGACGTACACGTCCCGCCCGGCCGCCAGCAGCGCCGGGTGGGAGTCACCGGCCGGGGAGGCCGCGCCCAGGTTGCCGCCGACGCCGCCGCGGTTGCGGATCTGCGGTGAGCCGACGGTGTGGGCCGCCAGCGCGAGCCCGGGCAGCGGCCCGGACAGCTCCGAGATGATCCGGGCGTACGGGACCGAGGCGCCGAGTCGGACGACGCTGCCGTCGTTCGTCCATTCGGTGAGCTCGGTGACGCGGTTCAGGTCGAGAATCGCGGATGGCCGGTGCACGTCGAAGTTCAGCTCGACCATGACGTCCGTGCCGCCCGCGATGGGCAACGCGGTCGGGTACTCAGCCTTCGCCGCGAGAGCCTCGTCCCAGGTGGCGGGCCGAAGGAACTCCATGCGGTGTCTCCTCAAGTCTTCGCCGACCGGGTGTCCGGTGGCGTGTCGCCCAGTGAACTCCTGTGACCGGGGCCACTGGCAGTCACCGATGGCATGAAGCCCCGGCTGTGAGCCCGCCCGGCATCCTGTACGTTCCTCTAAGCAGGAGAATCCCGCAGCCCAGGTACCCACCGGGTGCTACCTATGACCGTAATCCGGCCGTGATTCGCGGGCTACGGACCCGTGACCCGGTGACCCGCTGGTGCGTAAC
The DNA here is from genome assembly GCF_053596495.1 of Kitasatospora sp. NPDC001683. NCBI lineage: Bacteria > Bacillati > Actinomycetota > Actinomycetes > Kitasatosporales > Streptomycetaceae > Kitasatospora > Kitasatospora sp. NPDC001683. Next base: position 1,986 of record NZ_JBSFGK010000003.1, on the reverse strand, counting down.
GCCGAGCACTGATGTTCGGGCAGACTGTCACCCCCGGACCGTCCGTCCGGCGTCCCCCACCCCCCGATCCGGCCCCCCGCCCCCGTTCCAGCCCTTGCCCCCAGGTCCACCCCCCAGGTCCACCCCCCTGGTCCATCCCCTTGATCCACCCCCCGTAAGGAGTCCGCGGATGCGTGTCCGTGACCTGCTCGCCCCCGGCGCCCCACGACTGCGCCTGCTCGCGGCCGAGGAGGAGCTGGACCGGCAGGTCAGCGGTGTGATGACCACGGACCTGCACGACCCCGGCCGCTACCTGCACGGCGGCGAGCTGGTGCTCACCGGCATGCTCTGGCGCAGCGGCCCCGCCGACTCCGAACGGTTCGTCCGGACCATCGCGGCCGGCGGCGCGGTCGCCCTGGCGGCCGGCGAGGCCGAGGTCGGCCCGGTGCCCGAGGACCTGGTCGAGGCCTGCCGCCGGCACCGGATGCCGCTGCTGGCCGTCCCCGACGACATCGCGTTCGGCACCGTCACCGAGTTCATCGGCCGCCAGGTCTCCGCCGACCGCGCCGCCGACCTCGCCGCCCTGGTCGACCGTCACCGGCTGCTGGTCTCGGCGGCCGGCGGCGGCGGACTGGACGCCGTGCTGGACCTGCTCGGCGGCGACCTCGACCTGGACTGCTGGGTGCTCGCCCCGACCGGCGCGGTGATCGCCGGCCCGGCCGACCGGCTCACCGCCGAGGACCGCGACCAGCTGGTCCGCGCCCACCTCGCCGCCCAGCGCCAGCGCCGCCGCCCCCCGCACCGGGCCCGGCTGGCCGGGGGCGCCTACTCGCTGCTGCCCGCCGCGGTCTCCGCCGAGCACGAGACGCCGCAGGCCGGTTCGCTGCTGGCCGACTGGATGCTCGCGGTGGCCGGCGACGTCACCGAGTGGACCACCAAGCGCCAGCAGCTCGCCGAGAACCTGGCCCGGCTGGTCGCCGCCGAGCGCCAGCGCCGGGACGAGGGCCGCCGGCTGCGCCGCCGGCTGGCCGACGAACTGCTCGCCCTGCTGCGCCGCGACGCCGACCCGGCCGAGATCAGCCGCACCCTGTTCGCCTCCTCGGCGATGGCCGCCCGCTACGAGAGCCCCGAACCCAAGTCCCACCCCCAGGCGGGCTCCTGGCTGGTGCTCAGCGCCGAGGGCACCGGACTGCCGGAGGGCACGGTGCGGGCCGTCCTGGAGGAGGCGCTCGGCGGCACCACCGACCGCGCCCTGGTCGCCGGGGCGGGCAACGGCGCCGTGGTGGTGCTGCCCGCGCTGGACACCCCGGTGCCCGCCGACACCCTGCGCGAACTGCTCGCCCCGCTGGAGGCCGGACTCGGTTCGGAGGGCCGGATCACCCTCGGCGTCTCCGCCCCCGCCTCCGAGGCCGGCGGCCTGCGCGGCGCCCTGGAGGAGGCCCGGCACGCCCGCCGGATCGCCGCCGCCCGGGTCGGCCGGGTCTGCGTGGCCGGCCCCGAGGAGCTGGCCTCGCACGTGTTGCTGCTGGCCGCAGTCCCGGACGAGGTCCGCCGGGCGTTCCGCAGCCGGCTGCTGGACAAGGTGATCGCGTACGACATAGAGCACCAGGCGGACCTGGTCCGCACCCTGGAGGCCTTCCTGCGCTCGGACGGCTCCTGGACCCGCTGCGCCGGGCAGCTGCACGTCCACGTCAACACCCTGCGCTACCGGATCGGCCGGATCGAGGAGCTGACCGGGCGGGACCTCTCCCGGCTGGAGGACCGGGTGGACTTCTACCTGGCGTTGGAACTGGCCTGATCGATGGTCTGATCGATGGTCTGATTGATTCCTGGCAGTTGTGGCCGGGCGGCGGTCGACTCTGATCGAATCCGGTACGTTCCTGGGAATCCGCTGGCAGAAGCCGTCAAAGGCCGAGGGCCCGCCCCGCAAGCTCGCGGCGGGCCGACCGCAAACAAGAGGTGCTCACCACCATCCGCGTCAAAAGCCGCGGGCGGAACGACGGCCGC